>NZ_MTCA01000013.1:0-33947 GCF_002150205.1 Flavobacterium sp. FPG59
GGGGTATATTGAGAAATCAGCAAAAATTTAGCTTTAAAAATTTAGCATGTTTTTTTATTTAACTCCAAAAAAAGGAATCAATAAGCTAAAACAAAGGGATGTTAATTTAAAATATGGATATTTTAACACTTACAAAGCTATGAATTCTAAGATGTCGGTAAGTTTTTCAATGGTTTTAAAGTTTTCATGCTCTACTTTGTGATCAATTTTTTCATGTGCCCAAGTGGTGTGAAATGGGATATGAACGGCGTATCCGCCTATGGCTAAAACAGGAAGAACATCGGATTTCAATGAATTGCCTATCATGAAAAATTCAGAGGGTTGAATTTCTAATCGTTTAATCAAGTCTGTATAATCAATCTCCTGCTTGTCTGACATCACTTCAATATGATGAAAATAATGGCCTAACCCTGAATTGTGTAATTTTCTACGCTGGTCTAATAAATCACCTTTGGTGGCAACTACTAATTTGTATTTTCCGTGTAATGCTTGTAGGGTTTCTTGAACACCATCTAGTAAAACAATAGGTTTTTCTAAAAGTTCTTTGCCGTACTGAATGATTTTTTCAATTATTTCAATCGGAATCGTGTTGTTCGAAATATTCATTGCAGCCTCAATCATAGAAAGGATGTACCCTTTGATGCCATATCCGTACAATTTTAAATTAGCTATTTCTACCTTAAATAATTCCTGTGAAAGCCCTTGATGTGACAAATAATCACTCATCAGGGCACAAAATTTCTCTTCGGTTTCTAGAAAATAGGTTTCGTTGATGAATAAGGTGTCATCTGCATCGAAGGCAATTACTTTTAGGTTCATTCTTAATTGTGTATTACCACAGATTCGCAGCTTTAATTAATGAATCTGCGAATCTGTGGTTATTTTTTAATTTATTGTCTCGCCATTCCCTACACCATCCGTGTCTGGATTTACAAACACTAGTTTTCCTTCGGTATTTGTAGTCATTAAAATCATACCTTGACTTTCTACGCCACGTAAGTTTCTTGGTGCCAAGTTCACTAAAATAGTTACGCGTTTCCCAATGATATCTTCTGGTTTAAAACTTTCGGCAATTCCCGAAACTATCGTTCGAATATCAATTCCAGTATCTACCTTTAAAATCAAAAGTTTGTTGGCTTTTGGCATTTTTTCAGCCTCTAAAATGGTTCCTGTGCGGATATCCATTTTGGCAAAATCCTCAAATTGAA
Source organism: Flavobacterium sp. FPG59 (assembly GCF_002150205.1). NCBI lineage: Bacteria > Pseudomonadati > Bacteroidota > Flavobacteriia > Flavobacteriales > Flavobacteriaceae > Flavobacterium > Flavobacterium sp. FPG59. The sequence goes on from NZ_MTCA01000013.1 coordinate 1,209, forward strand.
TAAGTTCTTTTTGTGGTTCAGCTACTTTATTCTCGGCTTTATTAGCTGTTTTGGTTGCTTCTAATTTATCGATTTGTTTTTGGATTTCTTCGTCTTCAATTTTAGAGAAAAGTAATTCGGCTTGACCAATTTGGTGACCAGCGGGTAATAAATTCCAATCTTCAAATTCCAAATTCCAATTGTTGATGTTGATATTCAACATTCTTGACAATTTTACAGAAGTAAAAGGCAAGAACGGCTCACAAAGCGAACTCAAAACTGCAGCAATTTGCAAAGCAACATACATTTGAGTTTTTGTACGTTCTTCATCAGTTTTAATCATCTTCCAAGGCTCTTCATCGGCCAAATATTTATTTCCGAGTCTTGCTACATTCATCATTTCACCAAGTGCTTCTCTAAATCTATATCTTTCGATAGAACTTGAAATTACTGATGGATAGGCTTTCAATTCAGCCAAAGTTTGTTCGTCTACCTCAGATAATTCGTTAGGAGTAGGGACAATTCCGTCGTAATATTTATTGGTTAAAACCACCACACGATTGATGAAATTTCCAAAAATTGCCACTAATTCATTGTTGTTTCTAGCTTGAAAGTCTTTCCAAGTAAAATCATTATCCTTCGTTTCCGGTGCATTTGATGTTAAGGCATAACGCAATACATCTTGCTGATTTGGGAATTCTTCTAAATATTCGTGCAACCAAACCGCCCAGTTTTTAGATGTAGATAATTTATTGCCCTCTAAGTTCAAGAATTCATTGGCAGGAACATTGTCAGGTAAAATGTAACTTCCTTCCGCTTTTAACATTGCCGGAAAAATGACGCAATGAAATACAATATTGTCTTTCCCAATAAAGTGAACCAGTTTTGTGTCTTGATCTTTCCAGTACGGTTCCCAATCTTTCCCTTCACGCAAAGCCCATTCTTTCGTAGCCGATATGTATCCAATAGGAGCATCAAACCATACGTATAATTTTTTGCCTTCGGCACCTTCAACAGGAACATCAATTCCCCAATCTAGGTCACGCGTTACGGCACGAGGCTCTAAACCGCCGTCAATCCATGACTTTACTTGTCCGTAAACATTCGGTTTCCAGTCGTTTTTATGTCCTACCAGAATCCATTCTTTCAAGAAATCTTCGTAACGGTCTAGAGGTAAAAACCAGTGTTTTGTAGATTTCATGATGGGAGTTTCTCCCGTAATGGTTGATTTTGGATTAATCAAATCGGTAGCATTCAGCGTAGATCCACATTTTTCGCATTGGTCGCCGTATGCTTCTTCGTTGCCACATTTTGGGCAAGTTCCCATTACAAAACGATCTGCTAAAAACTGATCTGCTTTAGCATCATATAATTGTTCGGTTACTTCTTCAATAAAATCGCCTTGTTCATACAGTTTTTTGAAAAATTCCGAAGCCGTGTCATGATGAATTTTAGCCGAAGTTCTTGAATAATTATCAAATGAAATTCCAAAATCAGAGAACGATTTACGGATAATACCATCGTATTTATCAATTACTTGCTGAGGCGTAATGCCTTCTTTTTTGGCTTTCATAGAGATAGCCACACCGTGTTCATCGCTTCCGCAAACAAACAAAACGTCTCTTCCTTGCAATCTTAAATATCTTGAATATATGTCTGACGGTACGTAAACACCCGCCAAATGGCCAATGTGAATCGGTCCGTTCGTATACGGCAATGCCGCTGTAATCGTATATCTTTTTGGATTCTGTATCATGTGTTGCTAATATTATTTTTTTATTTGTCACATGTAATTCGCATAGCACGAAGGGCTGAATGACCCATTTAATACTACGCTCATTTCATGATTCCATTTTATGGAGGTGCAAAAATAAGCAATAGAATTTTATTTGAAGCTATTTAGCTTTGCTGAATCTGCGATGTCCCACTATCCGTTGCAATCTTTCCATTTTTAAAGAAAAAATGAAAAGGATTTTCACTGCTATTGGGGCTAGGGAAGCAGGTGCTTCAAGCCTATTTGTTATTTCGATGAACGAGGAATCTCCAGTTCGGGCCAACTTAATCCGACATTAAAATAGCAAAATGCCAAAAAATAGTTTCCTTTGTAAAGTTTTTAAGTTGGTGATTCTGGTAACAGTCTCAAACGACAAACATTACTAATTAAGTTGCTACATCATGCCCAAAGGACCCGAAAAAAACACCAAAAATAAAGCGTTGCACACCAAATTACTCAATAGGAAAAAGGCAAAATTGCAAGAAGAAAAAGCAGCAAAAGCAGCACGTTTGAAGGCATTGGTAGCTAAAATGAATTAGAAAAAGAACAATAATGAATCGGATGTCATTTAATTTTAAGCATAAATAAATCTGTGCTCATCTTTGGATAAAACAAATATTTCAATTCCTCAATCTTTTACCCGAAATTTGCAACCTATAATATAAAACGCAACTCAAATGGAATTCGGAAAAATCATCATCTCAGAAAACGCTGCTCAAAGTGAAAACCCTCAAGACATTATTAACTCAAACATTTCGGTGATCAATTTAATGCGTGAAGAGAAAATTGATGACGATTTGATTCATGAAGATGCATTGATGAGTTATTATTTGGATTTTTATGTAGCGCAACATGTTGATGGCAATTTTGCACAATTCGTTCACCGCTCCGGATGGAATAAGGAATTAAATGAACTTATTGAAGAAGGTTTGGCCTTGATTGAAGCACCAAAACATTTAGAATTATTCCAGCAACAATCTAAAAAAGTGAGTTTAATGAGCAGTGTAAAGCTCAATAAATTTTTACAAGGAAAATTAGAAGGGGTAAATCCCACTAGAGACGCACTCAACACCGATACTTTTTTCGAAATAGAAGAAAATATAGTAGAACTTAATGCTGCTTTTTTAATGTCGCACCCAGATCTTGAGGTGCTTTCTATAGATGATATGTTTGCAACTCTTGAAGCTTTTGTAGGTCACGAGATTAAAAGAGAGTAGAGTTATTTCGCAAAGACACACTAAGAAAACACAAAGTAACGCAAAGATTTCTGCATAAAACTTCGTAAATCTTTGTAGCTCTTTTGCGAATCTTCGTGAAATAGCCTTTCCTGTTAAAAAAGAGTTGATTTATTTCGCAAAGACACACCAAGAATATCACAGAGCAACGCAAAGATTTCGATAAAAAACTTCGTGAATCTTCGTGGCTCTTATGCGAATCTTCGTGAAATAGCCTTTCCTATTAAAAAAGAGTTGATTTATTTCGCAAAGACACACAAAGAAAAACACAAAGTAACGCAAAGATTTCTGAATAAAACTTCGTGAATCTTTGTGGCTCTTTTGCGAATCTTCGTGAAATAGCCTTTCCTGTTAAAAAAGAGTTGATTTATTTCGCAAAGACACACCAAGAATATCACAGAGCAACGCAAAGATTTCGATAAAAAACTTCGAGAATCTTTGTGGCTCTTTATTGAATCTTCGTGAAATAAATTTTCCTAAAAAACTTTGTCCCAATCTTACCAAACATTTCCTTAAATTTGCTTCCATAATCATATAAGTTAGCGCAAAAAAATCAAGCTATGTTACAAATTGCATTTATTAGAGAGAATCAAGAAAAAGTAATCAATGCTTTGGCCAAAAGAAATTTGGATGCCAAGAGTGTTGTTGAAGAAGTGGTACAACTAGATGAAAAACGTCGCGCTGCGCAGGTAGAGCTTGACACTATTTTATCTGAATCTAATAAATTATCCAAAGATATTGGCGAATTGATGAAAGCGGGTGAGAAAGCAAAAGCCGCAATCCTTAAAGAAAAAACAGTTTTAAACAAAGAGAAAAGCAAAGCGCTAGCCGAAACCGCTGAGGCACTAGCCGCTGAACTTTTAGAAAAATTATACACACTGCCTAATCTTCCAGCTGATATTGTTCCTGAGGGGAAAACACCAGAGGAAAACTTAAACGTTTTTGAAGAAGGTGCCGTTCCAGTTTTGCATGAAGGTGCACAACCACATTGGGATTTGGTAAAAAAATACGACATCATTGATTTTGAATTGGGAGTAAAAATCACTGGAGCAGGATTTCCAGTTTATAAAGGTAAAGGCGCTCGTTTACAACGTGCCTTGATCAATTATTTCTTAGATAAAAATACGGCAGCAGGTTACAATGAAGTTCAGGTTCCGCACATGGTCAATGAAGCATCTGCTTATGGAACAGGTCAATTGCCAGACAAAGAAGGGCAAATGTACCATGATAAAACCGATGATTTGTACTTGATTCCAACGGCTGAGGTTCCTGTTACTAATTTGTTTCGTGATGTAATCCTCAACGAAAATGAATTGCCAGTATTGACTACGGCTTATACGCCATGTTTTCGTCGTGAAGCAGGTTCTTACGGTGCTCATGTACGTGGTTTAAATCGTTTGCACCAATTTGACAAAGTCGAAATTGTACGTGTAGAGCATCCTGATAAGTCTTACGAAGCACTTGACGGAATGGTAGAACATGTCAAAGATATCTTGAGAGATTTGAAATTACCGTACCGTGTATTACGTCTTTGCGGAGGCGATATGGGTTTCACTTCAGCATTGACGTATGATTTTGAAGTTTTTTCTACGGCACAAGACCGTTGGTTAGAGATTAGTTCGGTTTCTAATTTTGAGACTTTTCAATCGAATCGTTTGAAATTGCGTTTCAAGGACAAAGACGGAAAAAACCAATTGGCACACACCTTAAATGGAAGCGCGCTGGCCTTACCTAGAGTTATGGCTGGAATATTAGAAAATTACCAAACTCCTGAGGGAATTGTAATACCAGAGGTATTGCGTCCTTACTGCGGATTTGATATTATAAATTAATTAGTTTGCGGTTATCAGTCACAGTTGACAATGCTGTGACTGAAAACTGTGACTGCAACTAAACACGAATATTGATAATGAAAAAGCTCTTTCTATATATCACTTTGTCATTCTCGCTATTTGCTTTTGCCCAAAACGAGCAATTAGCACAGTATTATTATGACAAAGGCGATTTTGAAAAAGCAAAAATCAGTTATGAAGAACTTTTAAAGGAGACACCTCAAAATTCGCTCTATTTTCTCAGATCAATAGATTGTTTGCAACAATTGCAGCAGTTCGAAAACGCTCAAAATGCACTTCAGCTGAGGTATGATAAGTACCAGCAGTCAACTATTTTAGTGGAACTTGGCTATAATTATCAGTTGCAAAAAAACGAAAGTAAGGCAACGCCATACTACGAAAGAGCTTTGGAATCCATAAAGAAAAATCCAAATGATGTTTATGGTGTTGCCAATGCGTTTGAACGTAAAGTGCTCCTTGAATATGCATTAAAGGCCTATAAAACTGTCTCTGGAACAAATGAAAATTATAATTTCAATTACCAAATAGGATTGCTCTATGGTCAAATGGCAAATATGGAACTCATGGTGGCTACTTTTCTAGACGAAGCCTATGCAAATCCAGAAAACTCCATTAGGATTGAAAACCAATTAGTACGCTTTATGGTTGATGAAGGTGATGCTAATTTCAATGATATTTTACGCAAAGCCCTGATAGTAAGAACTCAAAAAACACAAGATATTTTCTGGAATCGTTTTTTAAGTTGGTTTTATGTACAGCAAAAAGAATTTGATAAGGCATTTATACAAGAAAAAGCCATTTACAAACGCAATCCCGAAACGCTTGCTAATATTGTAAGTCTAGGACAACAAGCCATTCAAGAAGACAAAACCGATGCCGCTATTGAGATTTTAAATTTTGTGTTGCAAAACTCACAGGACAAGGAGTTATTGGTCCAAGCCAATACGTACTTAATTCGAATGAAAATTGAAAAAGCAACAGCTACTGATTACCCAGCAATCAATCTGGCACTAGAGGATTTGCTAAAACAATTTGGAATAAGTCCTTTTACGCTATCTTTGCAACTTATTCAAGCTCATTTTACAGCATTCAATTTGAAAAAACCAGAAGAGGCTAAAAAAATTATTAAGTCTGCCCTTGAAATGCAACTTAATGAATATGAAATAGCACAAACAAAAATGGAATTGGCCGACATCTTACTTTATGAAGAAAAATTCAACCAAGCATTATTGTACTATTCTCAAATTGAATTGGATTTAAAAAATGATGTTGTAGCTCATGAAGCCAGTTTAAAAGCAGCCAAAACGAGCTATTTTAAAACTGATTTTGAATGGGCCTTGAAACAATTTAAAGAGTTAAAAGCAGCTAATGCACAGTTGATTGCAAATGATGCCTTAGAGTATTACTTGCTGATAAATGACAATAAGGTTGCTGATTCAACTCAAACAGCCTTAAAACAATTTGCAAAAGGAGATTACCTCTTGTATCAAAATAGAGATGAGGAAGCCATTGTTCAATTTCAATCACTGTTACAAAAAAAGACAGGTGAGCAAGCTAATGAAATTGAAGCGGTTACTTTGTTGAGATTGGGTAAAATTTATGAAAAAAAATCCGATTTTGTTTTGGCTTTAAGCCAATACCAAAAAATAATAGAAACACATAAAGAAAGCATTTACATTGACGAAGCCTTATTTTATGCGGCCGAAATAAACAATAAAAAACTACAACAACCTGAAATTGCTAAACCGCTTTATGAGAAAATAATTTTTAACCATCAAGACAGTATCCATTTTGTACCGGCCCGCAAAGAATATCGCATGTTAAGAGGAGACACTGTAATACAGTAAATGATGGTTACAAAACTAGGCTTTATATGATGGCAACCGTTGTTTTAGAATATTAATTTTTTTTAACCCTACTATCCCTGGTAGGTTTTCCCTTTTTTTAGGGTCAGGGTCAGTTTATGATTATATACAACGTCACTACAAACATACATGAAAGCGTACACGATCAATGGATGATCTGGATGCAACACAAACACATTCCTGAAATCTTGTCAACTGGATTGTTTTCATCAGCCCGATTGGTTCGCGTATTGGTTGAAGAAGAAATGGGAGGAGTAACCTACTCTGTACAATATGAAACAGAAAGTAAGGAGACCTTGCAGCGGTATTATCAAGAACATGCACCTGGTTTCCGTGAAGAGGGCGCTCGATTATTTGGAGATAAAATGCTAGCTTTTAGAACTGAACTTGAGTTGATTGGAGATTATAAATAAGTAGCGTAATCTTATAAACACCTAGTATCCAGGCTAAAAATGGATCGCAAATACAATATAAACTTTATGCCTAAGTGGCAAAACAAATACATACTGAAATAAGTTCAGCAAAAAAATGGAAAAAGTAACCGCCAAAAAACACTTAGGACAACACTTTCTAAAAGATGAAAGTATAGCTAAGGATATTGCTGACACGCTAAACCTAAAAGGGTATGAGGATGTCTTAGAAATAGGTCCGGGAATGGGAGTTTTGACAAAATATTTATTGGATAAACCTGTAAATACATACGTTATTGAAATTGATACCGAATCGGTAACCTATTTGGATGCCAATTATCCAAAATTGAAAGATAGAATTATCTCCAAAGATTTCTTGAAATACAACATCAATGAAATTTTTGAAGGGAAGCAGTTTGCTATAATTGGGAACTTCCCGTATAATATTTCAACACAAATTGTTTTTAGAACATTAGAATACAAAGAACAAATACCCGAGTTTGCAGGTATGTTTCAAAAAGAAGTCGCAGAACGTATTTGTGAAAAGAAAGGAACAAAGGCTTACGGAATTCTCTCGGTACTGGTACAAGCTTTTTATGATGCGGAGTATTTGTTTACCGTAGACGAAAATGTTTTTAATCCGCCACCCAAAGTAAAATCAGGTGTTTTAAGGTTACGCCGTAAAAAAGATTATAGTTTGCCTTGCGGCGAAAAATTATTTTTTACAGTAGTTAAAACCGCTTTTCAGCAAAGGCGAAAAACGTTACGTAACAGTTTAAAGACCTTAAATTTGTCAGATGCTTTACGTGAGGATGAAATTTTCAACCTTCGTCCAGAACAATTAGATGTAGCACAATTTATTTCCCTTACTCAAAAAATAGAAGCCGATGGAGTTTAAAATCAGCAAAGTACTAATACAAGAATTAGAGCAACTCATTCAAAACAAGAACGACCAGCAACTGGAAGTATTATTGAATGACATGCACCATGCTGATATTGCCGAAATTCTAGACGAGCTGGACTTTAACGAGGCTACTTACATCTTTAAAGTTTTAGACAGTGAAAAAACCGCCGAAATTCTTCTGGAATTAGAAGATGATTTGCGTGAAAATATATTAAGCAGGCTTTCGCCAAAGGAAATTGCGGAGGAATTAGATGAACTAGAAACCAATGATGCTGCGGATATTATTGCAGAGCTTTCGCAAGACTTAAAAGCCGAAGTAATTTCAGAGCTTCAGGATGTGGAGCATGCCAAAGATATTGTTGACTTATTGCGCTATGACGAGGACACCGCTGGTGGAATCATGCACAAGGAGTTGGTTAAAGTCAATGAAAACTGGAATGTACTTACGTGCGTGAAAGAAATGCGTATTCAGGCCGAAAATATCTCCAGAGTCCATTCGATTTACGTGGTAGATGATGAAGATCGTTTAAAAGGGCGTTTGTCACTTAAGGATTTGTTAACTACTTCGTCAAGAACACCTATTAATGATGTTTATATCCGAAAATTAAACTCGGTAAAAGTAGATACAGAGGATGTTGAGGTAGCTCGTATCATGCAAAAGTACGATTTAGAAGCTATTCCTGTTGTGGATGAATTAGGAAGGTTAGTAGGTAGAATTACCATTGATGACATTGTAGATGTAATTAAGGACGAAGCAGACGAGGATTACCAGTTAGCAGCCGGTATCTCACAAGACGTAGAAGCCGATGATAGCATATTTGAACACACAAAGGCGCGTTTGCCTTGGTTGGTTCTGGCATTATTAGGTGGTTTTGTTTCTGTAAAAGTATTGGGGCTTTTTGAAGGTGCCATGCTGCAACACGGAAACTTATTCTTTTTTACACCACTTATTGCTGCCATGGCAGGAAATGTAGGGGTGCAATCTTCGGCAATTATTGTACAAGGTTTGGCTAACAATACTTTAAGCGGTTCCGTTTTTAACCGACTCATCAAAGAGGTTTCTTTAAGTTTGTTAAACGGTGTGATACTAGCCAGTATTTTATTTGTAGGAAGTCATTTTTTACTGAATGTAGAGATGATTATCGGGATTATTGTCACTACCGCTTTGATTGCAGTAATCATTATTGCATCATTAATTGGTACTGCTATACCATTGTTGCTGGACAAATTCGGGATAGATCCTGCTTTAGCTACTGGACCTTTCATTACCACTAGCAACGACATTTGTGGTATTTTAATTTACTTTTCTATAGCACGATTGATTTTAGGGTTTTAGCCTCTTAAAATAGATTCGAATAGAACACTCAGCCCAAAATGAAATCTATTTATGCCACTAGTTTGGTTCAAAATGATTTCATTTTTGGCTTTTTCATTTATGGACTTTGTGGTTTGTGTTGCTGTTTTAGCTATTTTTGAGCAAACTAAACTAAAACTAACTACAAGCTTTATTGATTTTATATCAACTACAAAATTGAAAAAGCAAAAAACTACAACGCATGAAAGTACACATTATTGGCGGAGGAAACCTAGGCGTTTCTATCGCGCTCGGTTTGGCTAAATTTGCTACACACCATCAGGTTACCATTACGCGACGAAACATTTCAAGTATACTTTATCTCGAAAAATTAGGAGCAACGGTAACAACGAATAATATTCTCGAAATTCAAGAAGCTGACGTAATTATACTCACCATCAAACCCTATCAGGTAGATACCGTTTTGGCCGAAATTCTACCACAAATCTCCAATAAAATAATTGCATCCGCAGTAAGTGGATTGTCTATTGAGAACTTACAATCTAAAATTGGCGCCAATAACTATGCAGTGCGTATCATGCCTAATATTGCGGCACAGTTTGGCGCATCGGCTACTTGTATTGCATTTCACGAAGCCCATAAAGAACAGGCCCAAGAGGTGGTTGCTCTATTTGAAAGTTTGGGTACAGCTCCTATTATTGACGAGAAATTAATGGATGCAGCTACAGTTCTAGCAGCTAGCGGTACAGCTTTTGCCCTGCGCTACATTCGCGCCTCAATGCAAGCCGGAATCGAAATAGGTTTTGATTGGCAAACTGCCCTCGCAATATCGGCACAAACTGTAAAAGGTGCAGCGCAAATGCTTTTAGAAGAAAAAATACATCCGGAACAATTAATAGATAGAGTTACCACGCCTAAAGGCTGTACCATTGCTGGGTTGAATGAAATGGAGATGCATGGTTTTAGTTCGTCCTTAATTCGCGGTATTAAAACTTCTTTGAAACAAATTAAAGGATAAAAGTATCAACTGTAACTAAAAAAAACACTTGATTATGAATGCATGTACTCTAATAATCAGAATGTCAAAAAATGGTGATATTTACAATAAGTCTTATCACTACAATGTACAAATTGCAAATGAGTTAGACTGTGAAATGCACTATAAAAATAACCGTAAAGAGGTAATGCTTGCGCCGGGAAAATATAGTTTGCTAATAAATGACGGCAAAACACAACAAGCTCAAGAAATTACTGTGAAAGCAGGCGAAATACAAACCTTTACTATCAATGCAAGAGTTACGTATCAATTAGGATTGGGTCTTATGATAGGAATTCAAGTGGCTTTTGGAGCTTTTTTATGCTATCAATTTTTTGTTTTGGATAGATTTTTTTACCTCAAATTATCATTTTTGTAGCAATACTATTTTTGTTTACACGAGATAATTTTGGCAATAGTTTTGCCTTGTCTTTTTCTAAAAAACGTTTTTAATAAACCAAAAAAAACCTCATTTTTAGTTTAAAAAAGAGGTTTTGTATTTTGAAGAAATTTAAATGATCTTATTTTGTTTTTTTTAGTTTAAGCGGTTTTAGATTGAACTTGAGCCATAAAAACCCAATGGTTCCTGCAATAAAAGAGGCTATTAAAATGGCAATTTTAGAGTAAGTAATTACTTCTTCACCATCGTTTTTAAAAGCCAATAATGTGATAAAGATAGACATGGTAAATCCTATGCCGCCAAGCATTCCTGCGCCCAGAATACTACTCCATTTTAAATCCTTGGGCAGTGTACAAATACCTACACTTACCGCTAGAAAGGAGAATAACCATATTCCCAAAGGCTTTCCTATAACAAGTCCTAAAATGATTCCTATCGTGTTGGCATGATTTAAACCTTCTTGCCAGTTAGCACTAATTGCAATTCCTGTATTGGCAATAGCAAACAATGGTAGGATAAAAAACGCTACCGGATAATGCAAAAAGTGTTGCAAACGGTAAGAAGAAGTTTTTTTGCTTCCATCTCCAAACGGGATCACAAAGGCCAATAATACTCCTGTTATGGTAGCATGTACTCCTGAATTTAGCATGAAGTACCACATGGCTGCTCCTCCTATCAAGTATGGATAGAGTTGATGCACGTTGCGTCTGTTAAAAATGAACAAAATCCCCATAATGGCAAATGCAATTCCTAGATTGATGTAGTCAATACTTTCCGTGTAAAATACAGCAATGACTATTATGGCTCCTAAATCATCAATGACTGCCAATGCGGTTAAGAAAATTTTTAATGAAGTAGGAACTCTTTTGCCTAAAAGCGATAAAATTCCTATTGCAAACGCAATGTCTGTAGCCATAGGAATTCCGGCTCCGTTTTGTGTAACCGTACCAAAGTTTAGCAGTAAAAAAATTCCTGCCGGCACTAGCATTCCTCCCAAAGCCCCAAAAATGGGTAAAGCCGCATCTTTAATACTCGATAATTCTCCTTGATATATTTCTCGTTCTAATTCTAAACCTATCAATAAAAAGAAAATAGTCATTAAACCATCATTAATCCAGTGGGTAATAGAATGGTGTGCAATTTCGGTTTCCCAAAATGCAATATAATTGTTTTGTACTGCTGAGTTAGCCAATGCAATGGAAAGTAAAGTCACAAAAAGTAATAAGATACCTCCTGCTTTTTCACTTTCAAAAAAGGCTTTAAATGTTTTTGTTACTTTCATTATTTATTTTGAGTTTGTTTTGTAGGAGTGTGAAAAATACAAAGTACAAATTTACAATTTTAAAGGCTTATGGCATCAGTTTACTCCATAAACCGTATTTTTTTTGTTTATTTGAGTAATCAAAATTTAGAACATATGGCTATCAATATCCTTCACATAGACAGTAATCATCCCGTACTCTGGGATCAACTTCAAGCTGCTGGTTTTCATAATCACAGTGATTATGTTTCTTCAAAAGAGGAAATTGAATCTAAAATTCAGGACTATCACGGAATCGTGATTAGAAGTCGTTTTAAAATTGACAAAATATTTTTAGACAAGGCAATAAATTTACAGTTTATAGCTCGTGTTGGGGCTGGATTAGAAAGTATTGATTGTGATTATGCTGCGCAAAAGGGCATTGCGCTTATTGCAGCTCCCGAAGGTAATAGGAATGCAGTAGCAGAGCATTCGTTAGGAATGATTTTGTCATTGTTTAATAATTTAAATCAAGCCGATCAAGAAATTAGAGCAGGGCATTGGAATAGAGAAAGCAATAGAGGTCATGAGCTAGATGGTAAAACGGTAGGAATTATTGGCTACGGAAATATGGGGAAATCTTTTGCCAAAAAACTTCGTGGTTTTGATGTAAAAGTACTTTGCTACGACATTCTAGAAAACGTAGGCGATGCCAATGCGAAGCAAGTAACACTCGATACTTTTCAGCAAGAAGTTGATGTGCTGAGCTTACACGTTCCTTGGACTCCAGAAACTGATAAAATGATCGACGCATCCTTTATCAATAACTTTGCAAAGCCATTTTGGATTATCAATACCTCACGGGGGAACAATCTAGTCACCCAAGATTTGGTAGCAGCTTTACAATCAGGAAAAATTCTTGGTGCGGGTCTTGATGTTTTGGAATATGAAAAACTTTCTTTTGAAACTCTTTTCAGTGACAAAAATACTCCCGAAGCGTTTCAATATTTACTGCAAGCTAAAAATGTAATTTTAACGCCTCATATTGCGGGTTGGACTGTGGAAAGTAAGGAACGATTAGCACAAGTTATTGTAGATAAAATAAAAGCAAAGTATTTTGGTCAAGCCAAAGATATCGAGCCAGAAGAGCTCGTAACTGGAATTGGAGGTTTCTTTTTTAAGTCCAATGACCCTAAAGGTTTAACGGCTTGGTACGAAAAGCATTTGGGTTTAAAAACAGATCAATACGGAGCTACTTTTTGGTGGAAAGATAAGAACGGCGCGGATTGTTCTACCCAATGGTCGCCTTTTGCTGCAGATACTACTTATTTTGAGCCAAGCAAAAAAGAGTTCATGCAAAACTTTAGAGTGCTTGATTTAGAGGTATTATTGAAAAAATTAATACAAGAAGGTGTAACAATTGTGGGTGATATGCAGACTTATGAGTACGGAAAATTTGCTTGGATACTGGATTGCGAAGGAAATAAAATTGAACTTTGGGAGCCAATTGACGCTGCCTTTTTATAAATGAGAATATATAAACTACTTAATTAACTAATATTAACTAACGATGGAAAATCAAAAATACGAATCTTGGAATCAACCACAACATAACCGACAAGACAATAAGAAACTTCCAGCAGGGTTGCTCGCTATTCTTTTAGGACCTTTGGCAATTCATAAGTTTTTTTTGGGTTACACCACCGAAGGGATTATTTGGTTATTGATTAGTTTGTTTACCTGTGGAACCGTAACGACTTTATTAGGACTTATTGAAGGGATTATTTATTTGACAAAATCAGATGAAGAGTTTTATCAAACGTATCAAGTAGGTAAGAAGGCATGGTTTTAAAACATAAAAATCCCGTCTTATCTTTTTAGGACGAGACGGGATTTATATAATGCTACTGATATTAATCTTCTTTTTCGGCTAATTTTCGTTCTAGTTCGGCCTGAAATTCTTCCATTACCGGTTTCATAGTGCTTTCGGGAATGTCAGCTATTCTTATGTACATGAGGCCATCTACCGCGTTATTAAATAGTGGATCTACATTAAAGGCTACAACTTTGGCGTTTTGTTTGATGTATTTTTTAATCAAAACAGGTAAGCGCAAACTGCCAGGTTCCAATTCGTCAATTATTTTGTCAAATTTATTCAAATCAGCTTCAGTCTCGTTGAAAATGAAATCTTTATCGGCATCTTTAAGTTTGACTTTATATGCTTTTTTTGGATGAATATATTGAGCAATGTATGGATCGTAATAGTTTGATTTCATGAACTCAATCATCAGTGATTTTGAAAAATCAGAAAATTGATTGCTGATACTTACCCCGCCCAATAAAAATTTATGCTCTGGATAACGTAATGTAGTGTGCATAATTCCTTTCCAAAGCAAGAAAAGTGGCATTGGTTTTTGTTGGTATTCCTTAATGATAAACGCGCGCCCCATCTCTATGGATTTGTGCATCATATCATATAATTCAGGTTCAAATCTAAATAAATCGTTGAGGTAAAAACCATTTATACCATATTTAGGGTAAATTTCAGCTCCTAATCCCATGCGGTATGCACCTGCAATTTTGTTAGCTTCGTTATCCCACAAAAATAAGTGATGGTAATATTGATCGTGCTTGTCAAGATCTATAGATTCATTGGTACCTTCGCCTACTTCTCTAAAAGTAATTTCGCGAAGACGGCCTATTTCATGAAGAATATTTGGAATTTTAGAAGCTCTTGCAAAAAACACTTCGTAGTTTTTACTTTGCAGTAAGCGACAATCTGTTGTACGCAATCCTTCTACTTCCTTGATCATTTTGTCTTGGCTTGCAGCCGTAACAATCGTTTTTGGACTTTTAGGAATTTTTAAGGTAGGAGTAGGTAAAAATGGGCTTTCCTTTTCAAAAGGATTAGCCAGCATATAGGTTTTCTTTCTTAAAAACTCAGAGTATTCCTCAAGAGTAGTATGTTCATTTTGCTCATTTACAGAGATTGGTTTGCCTATACGAACTTTGATTACTCTACGTTTTTGACTAAAAACTTCAGAGGGTAATTTTGCGGTTCTAAAAGTCCCACTAATCTTTGAAAGTAAATAAAACAACCTACTGTTTTTAGCATGAAAATAGATAGGGACAACTGGAACTTGTGCTTTTCTAATGACTTTAATAGCGCCCTCTTCCCAAGGTTTGTCTACCATTAACTTACCATCTTTATAAGTAGAGACTTCACCTGCAGGAAACATACCTAATGGTTTGCCATCACTTAAATGACGGAGTGTCTCTTTAATACCTACCACACTTGATTTTACATCCTTATGATTTTCAAAAGGATTTACAGGCATGATGTATTTTTTTAACGGAGTTATGCGGTGCAATAAAAAATTAGCGATAATTTTAAAATTGGGCTCACGTTCTAGCATTAATTTTAATAACAAAACCCCATCAATTCCGCCAAGTGGGTGGTTTGAGATGGTTATATAAGCGCCTTCTTTTGGTAATCTTTTTAAGTCTTCTTCTGGGATTTCGAACTTTATTTTTAAATCATCAAGAACTCCATTCAAAAAAGCTACATCTTCTAGGTGTTTGTTTCTATTGTATACTTTATTCAAGGTAGAGATTTTTAGCACCTTCATTAATATCCAGCCAGAAAACGTACCCAAAACGCCGTACTTGTCTGCATTAATAGCTTTTGCAACTTCTTTTGCGGTAACTAGACCCATGTATTTTTTTTCTTTATTTTAGTGCAAGAAACAAAGATAGCAAAAAACTCCATTTTCTCTATTTTTCTACATCAAACTTCTACTTTTTTGTTACATTTGAAACGTATATTTTTAAACAAGATTTTAAAACTGATACATAAAATTGGGTATTATGGTTCTAAATTAAGCCTGATGATTTTAAATGTTAATTTCAATTTTTTTTCCTGATGAGAATTATTTCATACAATGTAAATGGTATAAGAGCAGCCATTACAAAAGGTTTTCTAGAATGGTTACAGCACGCAAATCCTGATGTTATTTGCCTACAAGAAATTAAAGCTACTGAAGATCAAATTCCGGTTGATGCCATTACGCAAGCAGGTTATCCGTATCAATATTACTATCCAGCTACAAAAAAAGGGTACAGTGGTGTAGCTATTTTGTCTAAAACAAAACCTAATTCGGTTTTTTATGGTACCGGAATTAAGCATATGGATTTTGAAGGACGTAATCTTCGAGCTGATTTTGATTCAGTGTCTATTATGAGTTTGTACTTGCCTTCTGGAACAAATATGGATAGATTGGATCATAAATTTATGTTTATGGATGATTTTCAAAATTACATCAACGAACTCAAAAAAGAGATTCCAAACCTAGTAATTTGCGGTGATTACAACATTTGTCATGAAGCAATAGATATTCATGATCCTGTTAGAAATAAAAATGTTTCTGGATTTCTGCCTCAAGAGAGAGCTTGGCTTGATCAGTTTATGAAATCAGGATTTGTAGATAGTTTTAGACATTTTAACAGTGAACCGCATCAATATTCATGGTGGAGTTACCGTGCTGGAGCAAGAGGAAATAATAAAGGATGGAGGATTGATTACAATCTTGTAAGTGAAAATTTAAAACATAAATTAAAAAGAGCTGTAATTTTAGCCGATGCTGTGCACTCAGATCATTGCCCTATTTTGGTCGAAATAGAATAGTAGGATCATGAGCTAGTTCATGCTATTCGCTATAAATGTAATTCACTGAACTCCGATGTAAATAAAAGTTGAATGAAGTATTCTTATTGTTTTTAAAGAAAAACAACAAGGATTTTTACTGCTATCGGGGCTACAAGAATACTCAAAGCTTAATGATTTCGGTCTAATAAACAATTGAATCAACATAAATACTAAAATAAATGATAAAAAAAATTTCAATCGGATTGTTGGTACTCGCATTATCAACATCTTGTGTTTCCAAGAAAATATACAATGATCTAGAAAGTAAATTTACAGATCTTAAAAAAGAAAATAGAACTTTAGCTGATGAAAACGCAGCGTTATCGCAAGCTAAAAACCAACTTGAAATAGACCGAGACGCCTTAAAAGCTGATCTTGATAAATCTACAGTTGCTCTTGCCAAAGCTGCAGCAGATTTAGAAGCAAGTAAAAACAAGTATAAAGTGCTTCAAGATTCCTATACCGCTCTAGAGAAAAATAGTGGTGATGCGCTACAAAGCAACATGAAGAAAAATAGGGATTTGCTGGATCAACTAGATGAAAAAGGGAGAGCACTAACACTAGAGCAAGAGCGTTTGAGTAAAAGTGCACAAAGACTTAAAGAACTTGAAGATTTGATTGCTGCTAAGGAAGCAAGCATGAAAAAACTAAAAGAAACTTTGTCTAAGGCCTTGAATAGTTTTGAAGGAAAGGGTCTTACTGTTCAACAAAAAAACGGAAAAGTATATGTATCTATGGAGAATAAACTTCTTTTTAACTCTGGGAGTTGGGCAGTAGGATCTGAGGGTAAAAAAGCAGTTGTTGAATTAGGAAAAGTACTGGGAGATAATCCAGATATTTCCGTGCTGATTGAAGGTCACACAGATGATGATGCCTTTACAGCATCTGGCCCTATTGCAGATAACTGGGATTTATCTACAAAAAGAGCTACAGCAATTGTGGGTATTTTGAGCGAGAATAAAAAAATCAACAAACAAAATCTAACTGCGGCGGGAAGAGGAGAGTTTTCACCTCTAGGAAGTAATTCCACTGCTGAGGGCAAAGCTAAAAACCGTAGAATCGAAATTATCTTAACGCCAAGATTAGATGCTATTGCAGATATGTTGAATGAGATTAATTAATTTTTCTACAGTCAAAAGTCATAAAGTCGTCAATTTAAATAACTGACTTTATGACTTTTGACTTTATAACGTTATGACTTTATGAAATACACTACTTTACCCAATTCTGATGTAAAAGTCAGTAAAATATGTCTGGGTACAATGACTTTTGGTCAACAAAATACTGAGGCTGAGGGTCACGCCCAAATGGATTATGCACATGAAAAGGGTATTAATTTCTTTGATACAGCCGAGATGTACTCTGTTCCAGCACGCGAGGAAACTTATGGAAGTACCGAGAAAATCATTGGCTCTTGGTTTAAAAAAACGGGAAAGAGAGACGAGGTAATTTTGGCATCTAAAATAGCAGGTCCTAACGCAAATTTTGGTTACATGCGAGAGAACTTAGATTTTTCACCTGCAAGTTTAACCCATGCCTTGGATGCAAGTCTTACAAGATTACAAACAGATTATATAGATCTCTACCAATTGCACTGGCCAGAAAGAAAAACCAATTTTTTTGGGCAACGTGGTTTTAAATCACAAGAAGATGCTTGGGAAGATAACATTCAAGCTGTACTAGAAACCCTGGACGGATTTATAAAACAAGGAAAAATCAAACACATTGGTCTTTCTAACGAAACTCCATGGGGAATTATGCGTTTCTTAGAAGAGGCGAAGTATAAAAACTTACCTAAAATTAAAACCATTCAAAATCCGTATTCTTTATTGAATAGACTTTTTGAAAATGGTTCAGCTGAGATTTGTACAAGAGAACAAGTAGGGTTACTGGCGTATTCGCCAATGGCTTTTGGAGTTTTGTCAGGTAAGTTTCTTACTGGTGAAAGTCATCCAAATGCTAGACTTTCATTGTTCCCACAGTTTTCAAGATATAACAGTGCACAAAGTACACAAGCTACAAAAATGTATCAGGACATTGCGATTAAAAACGGACTTACGCTTACGGAATTATCATTGGCATTTGTCGCGCAACAATCGTTTGTTACCAGCACCATTATTGGCGCGACCAGTTTAGATCAATTGAAAGAAAATTGTAATACCATACACGTAACGCTTTCGGAGGAGATTTTAAAAGCTATTGATGAGGTACAAGCTTTAATTCCGGATCCAGCTCCTTAATTTAATATTAGTATTTTTTTAAGAGCAACTATTAGCAATGAGCCTTCCTTAACAAAAACTCCAGCAGAAAAATGAATCTTTCGGCTGGAGTTTTTAGTTTTTTTTGAGAGATTTAGAAATCAAATTCAGTCCCTTCGGCAAGTGAATCTACTTTTATCAAGGTTGAATCTAGTACTTTGAACTTTATAAAAGAACGTGCAGGTCCTGAGATAAAAATAGGTATCGAAGTATACAAGGTGTCTTCTGGAGTCAAGAGTCCTCTTCGTAACATTATTTTTGTCAAAAAAACTTCCTGTTTTGTTGCAAAATCTTTCAACAATCCTTGATCGGTAAACTGATACATGAATTTCTTTGGACTCGGAATAATTCGAGCCAAGTATAGGCATTCGTTTAGAGACAACTCCGCTGGTGTTTTCTGGAAATAAAACTGACTTGCTTCGCCAATTCCATATACATTTGGACCCCATTCGATAATGTTAAAATACACTTCCAGCATGCGTTCTTTACTTACAATCCTATTGTTTTCAAGGATGTAAACTAATAAAATTTCTTCAAGCTTGCGCGAAAGTGTTTTTTCTCTGCTCAAAAAAGCATTTTTCACCAGTTGCATACTGATGGTGCTAGCGCCACGAGCAAACTTTTTGGTTCTAATATTTTTTACAATCGATTGTTTGAAGGCCTCACTGATAAAGCCGCGATGTGAGAAAAACGAAGGATCCTCAGTAGTTAAAACTGATTTTTGTAAGTAAGGCGAAATTTGATCTAATGGGGTGTAGTTAGGGTTTGCGGTACCCACAAGAACAGGTCTTTGCAATACGTTATTAATCAAGGCGCGGTATACAAACTCTCCATTGAGCTTAGTCAAGTTGGCGTCGCCATATTTTGTAATTTTTAAATTTTCTTTCTTTAAAGTACTGTCAAAAACTAGACGGTTGGGTTTGTTTTGATTGAAAGCAAAATCTAATTTATAAGAGAAAGTTCCGCTTGCTTCCATGCCTTTGAAATGCGTAAACAAGCCTTCAGGCAAAGAGGTTATGAAATCCTGAGCCTTCATTTTTGGGATATTTACCTTGAGTTTGTAGAGCGTGTCAAGAGCAGTGTCATAGGCTAGGTAAGGATGGAATTTTATCTTATTGAGTTGTACGGTTGAGGTACTGTCAATAGAAATAAAATCAGATCCTAATAAAAAACGGTAGTCAAACTTAGCATTTTGCAACACTACATCTTTATTGGCTATTTTTGGATGATTGATTTTTAAATTGGCAATAGCCATAAAACCATCAATATGTAGCTCATCACCATCTTTGTCAATGTTTTCAAGATTTAATCGTATGGTGTTAAAACTAGTTTTCAAGTTGAAACGTTCATCAAAATAAGGGAGTTTAATGGCGCCAGTATCAATGTTTACAAACTGAATGTCTGCTTTTTTATTTCTTGGATCTGCAAAACCTTTAAGTTTCCACCGTTGTGAGATGGTATTGGTTTCTACTTTTATGGATGTCTCCAATTGTTTATTGGCCAAACGTAGTTTTTGAAAATTGATGTTTGTTTTTTTACCGTTATCATCTATTTTAAAAGCAAGATTGTCCAGCACCATATCTGTAGGAACTAAATTCAATATTTTGGTGATAAGAGCATAAGCAAATTCGGCGTAATCCCTTTTTTCATTGGTTTTTTCCGCTGAGGGATCTTTTTTCAAGAACGCATCAAAATTTCTTTTTTTTCCTTTTTTTACTAGTTGGATGTAACCGTTTTGTATGTCTAATGTTCCCAGTTGCACCTCGCCCGAAATTAGTTTTAAGAGGTTAACGGTTGTTTTTATTTTTTCAATTTTAAAAAGGGTATCAGCATCTTTAGGGATTAGTGTGATTTCAGACATACTTAGTCCAGATAAACCATCAAATGAGGCTTTTTTAACGGTGAAACTACTGTTGTATTCTACCGTCATTTCATTTGAAATTTTGTCAAGTGTTTGTTGTAAAACGGCATCTCTAAACACAAAAAAACCTCCTACAATAAGGCATATTACCACTAGGAGTATCTTAAAAAAAAGACCAATTTTTTGTTTTGTGATTATCATGTTTACTGTATTGATTTGGGGTGGCTAAAATAGCAACTTTTCCCTTGTTTTGTATACAGTTAACCTAAAGTTTAATAAACCATTAGCATATAGATAGTTTAGGACTATTTTACTTTTGAAAGCAGTTGTGGCAACAAACTACTTATTTTGTAATTCTTCTGCTAAATCTAGCAGTAGTAAATCTACATTTTGTTTTTGTGTTCCGTATTTTATTTGGAGTGGAGAGCCTTCACCCATTCGGTTGTAATATTCCACTGCTTTATGGGCAAAAAAGCGTTTGTGAAAATGAGAAAGTTCAGGAATTTGCGGGTATTGTTCATGAAAAAGCATTTCATAATAAGCCTGCCATTCCCTTTCGTTTTTATCATGAATGGTGTTTTCGGGCGTTTTTTGTGCCACGTGAATCATCTCATGCAGGAGTAAGTTGAGCATTAAATGAAGCGGATATTCAAAAGCGTTCTCCGGTATCCGAATAACTTGTGGTTCACCCAAAGCACCTTCGGTAGTCATTAGGATGAATTCAGGCTTTGCTTTTTCTCTGAGTTCAAAACCTTTAAAGTTGGGGTGTGTAAGGCCGTATTCTTCCATCAAGAACTTTGCTGCAGCAATAGTTTCTCCCATTTCATGAAAGGAGTTTACAATTTGTAGTTGGTCTTGATAGGTTTTCATTGTAGGGTAGTAGTGCGGTTTATTTAGGTTTTTGTAGATGCCAAATGCATGGTAAATATACTTTATTTGTTTTTATTAAATAGGCTTCAATCAAAATGTAGTTGATTTTTATTCCTAGTCAAGTTATTATTTGATCTTCTCTGACTATAAATAAAAAAGCCTAACAAAGCAAAAGTTTGTTAGGCTGTCTTAGTATGTAGTTTTGTAGGTTACAGGATCGCTTTGGCTCCAAAGTCAGCTACAAGGTGATCGTCTTCTATGGTGCTGCCGCTTACTCCAATAGCTCCTATTACTTCACCAGCATTGTTTTTGATAACAGCACCTCCTGGAAAAGTAATCAATCCGCCATTACTGTGCTCTATGTTGTATAGCGGAGCATCTGGTTTTACTAACGGCGTTAAAGTTGCAGTATCCATGGTGAACCATGCAGATGTTTTTGCTTTTTTGAATGAAATGTCAATAGATCCTATCCAAGCGCCATCCATTCTGGCGAATGCTACTAAATTTGCACCTGCGTCTACTACGCAAATGTCCATTTTAGTTCCAATTTCTTCTGATTTGATTTTTGCTGCAGCAATTACAGCTTCAGCTTGTTCTAATGTAATGTTCATTTTTTATACTTATTTGGTTGTAAATTGGCTAATTAATTCCGTTGGAGTTGCACTTAAAGCTTTGCTGATTGGGCATCCAGTTTTACCGCTTCGGCTAATTCGTTAAATTATGTTTCGCTCATACAGCTAACTTCACCCGTTAAATGTAATTTGATTACGGAGATTTCAAATCTTTCGCAAGCAGCGTCGAGAGTTACTTTGACTTTACTTTTATTATCTTTTATAATGTGCTACAATAGTTGCTTTTGCAAGGGTATTGGCCCATAAGTTGTAACCAACTAACTCTGGGTTAGCAGTAGCCTCTAGTCCTAGTTTGTCTGTTTTTAGTGCGTAAACGGTGAAGATATAGGTATGAATACCATGATCTACTGGTGGACATGGACCACCAAAACCAGTTGCCCCAAAGCTTGTAGTACTTTGTACAGTTCCCGCTGGCATTAAATTTAAGGCTGGATTTCCTGCTTTTGAAACAATTTCGTTCACATTGGTTGGGATGTTAAATGCTACCCAATGCCACCATCCTGCTCCTGTAGGTGCATCTGGATCGTAACAAGTAATGGCAAAACTCTTAGTTCCCTCAGGAGCATTTTCCCAACTTAATTGTGGCGATGCATTGTTTCCGTTACAGCCAAATCCATTAAATTCATTTTGAATGGTAAAGGATCCGCCCATATCTTTACTGCTTAGTGTAAATGTTTTTTGAGCAAAAAGCGTACTTGTAAATAGAAGTACTGCTGATAAAAATAAAATTGATTTTTGCATGGTGAATGGTTTTAAATTACAATGCAAAAGTCATTAATATAGAGGTAAACTCTAAAACTAAAAAGTTCAAAAAATGTTGCTAAAAGTTCAAATATTGATTTGTGATTGTTTGGGAGTAGTTCCAAATTTGTTTTTGTAAGCTTGAACAAAACTAGACAAATTTTCAAAGCCTATTTCTTCGTACACATCAGAGGCGCGCATTTTTTTGGTTTGTAGTAAGTAGGCTGCGTGTTCTAATCTTTTTTCTTGGAACCACCTGATTGGACTTGTTTGAAATTCTTTATCAAAGTTGCGTTTAAAAGTGGAAACACTCATGTTACATAAAAACGAAAGTTCTTGGATGCTTAAATTGTTCAAAGCATTTTTGTGCATCGTGTCTACAAATGATTTTGCCGATGGATTTTGGTGATGTACAAAATTCAATAAAAAATCGATTCCCTTCATTTGAACGAGGTACAGAAGGATTTCCTCAAATTTTAACGGCAGCATTTTGTTGATAAAATCAATAGGTTGCGTTTGAAGGTGAACCAAACTCTTAACAATATTTTGAATTACACGATCGTATTCTGTAATTATAAATGAATCGTGGTTTTGTTTATGATTATTCTTGTAATCGTATTTTTTTAGAAAGTCTTCAACGGCTTTATCAGAAAAAAACAGCAGCATGCTGCGGTAATTTTGGCTCAAAGAAATGCTTTCGCTCATCAAGCAATTACCAGATTTGATAATGACAAATTTATCATTTTCTATGCGCGTTGTATGGTTTTGGGTAATGAGTTCTTTGGTTCCGTTGAGTAAAAAACTAAAAACATTTTTGGAAAGCTGCACCTTGTTTTTATTGATGCTTTTTGAAATAAAATATTCATACAGTTGTAGTTCACTATCGCTGTTGGTTTCTATTTGCTCAGGTAAATATTGAATTTCCATTTTATAATTTAAATTTTCTACAATAAATATAGTTATCCAAATAGCTCACTTGCTACATCTTCTATTTTAGCGACCATCCTAATCTGTATTCCTGTGTTTTTTAAAGTGATTTTATTGTATTTGGATACAAAAATGGTCGAAAAGCCTAGTTTTTCTGCTTCTTGAATGCGCTGATCTACTCGGTTTACAGGACGTATTTCACCCGAAAGCCCCACTTCGCCTGCAAAACAAAAATCTTTATTAACCGGAATGTCTTCATTTGAGGATAATATGGAAGCAACCACGGCCAAGTCAATAGCTGGGTCGTCTACCGAAATTCCTCCCGTGATGTTCAAGAAAACATCTTTGGCGCCAAGCCTAAAACCAGCTCTTTTTTCGAGTACTGCCAAAATCATGTTTAGTCGTTTGGCATTGTATCCTGTGGTACTTCGCTGTGGCGTTCCGTAAACTGCGGTGCTTACGAGTGCTTGAATTTCTATCATCAAAGGGCGCATTCCCTCAAGAGTTGAGGCAATTGCCGTTCCTGATAACTCCTCGTTTTTATGCGAAATTAATATCTCTGATGGGTTGGCTACTTCTCGTAATCCGCTACCGAGCATTTCATAAATGCCAATCTCGGCCGTAGAGCCAAATCTGTTTTTTAAAGAGCGTAAAATTCGATAAACGTGATTGCGGTCTCCTTCAAACTGTAAAACGGTATCGACCATGTGTTCTAGAATTTTAGGACCAGCAATGTTTCCGTCTTTGGTGATGTGCCCAATTAGAATGACAGGAATATTGGTTTCTTTGGCAAATTTTATCAATTCGGCGGTAGTTTCCCTAATTTGAGAAATACTCCCAGGTGTTGATTCAATATAGTCCGTATGCAAAGTTTGAATGGAATCTATAATTACAATCTCTGGCTGAATGGCTTCAATTTGTTTGAAGATGTTTTGTGTCTTGGTTTCGGTCAAGATGTAGCAATTGTCTCCGCTAGGCGTAATCCTCTCGGCACGCATTTTTATTTGTTTCTGACTTTCCTCGCCGGATACGTACAAGGTTTTGTAGGGTAATTTTAAGGAAATTTGCAGTAAAAGCGTACTTTTTCCAATGCCTGGTTCACCTCCCAAAAGAATTAAAGAACCGGGTACAATGCCACCTCCTAATACGCGATTCAATTCGCCATCAGTAGTGTCCATCCGAATCTCTTGCGCCGAATCAATTTCATTTATACGCAGGGGTCTTGGTGCTTTGCTAGTTGGCGTCGGTTCGCTTTTCCAAGCCACTTTTTCTTGTTTCTGAATTATTTCTTCGGCAATAGTGTTCCATTCTTTGCAAGAATTGCATTGTCCTTGCCATTTGGCATATTGAGAACCGCAATTTTGGCAAAAAAAAGTAGTTTTTACTTTTGACATTATTTTTTTGGTATTTGAGTAATCATATCCTCGTATTTTTCAAGCATCATTGTTTTAGTCAAATCACCTATTTCTTCTTGTTGAGATGCTGTTTGATAGTATTTTGCTGCTCGTTTGGGGTCGCCCAATTTTTCATACATTAAACCCAGTTCATAATCTGAAAGCATGGATTTTGGATAGTTAACCGTTGCAATTTCTGCTAGTTGTCCCAGTTCTGAGTAGGCTTTATTTTTTAGTATTGCTGCTTCTATAGCTTTAAAATCATTGAGTCTTACTAGTGTTCTTAAACCTAAATTTTCATAAAGAGTATCATAGCGTGCCACTAAATAGTCTACATAACCAGAGGGTAAACTGGCTATTTTTTCACTAAATTCTAATGAAGAAATGGGTTTGTAAGATTCGAAGAAATGGTAAAGCGCATTAGGAATTGCTTGAAGTACCACAGCATAATGTGATGTGTTTTTAAAATTATCAAATTTATAGTGTACCAATGGATTTTTAACTTCCTGCAAGCCGGCGTCTAGGTTTTTGATGCCGTTTTGAATTTTTCGGATGTCGCCATCTCCATTTGCTTGGTAATAAAAAATAGATTTTTTGGTTTTTAAAAGTTCATCCGGTAATCTTTCCTGCATACCTTTTGTAAGTTCAGGAGCAAGTGAAATATAGGCTTGAAATAGCGGATTTTCTTTGTACAAAAAATAGTTTAAAAACCCTGCGGTAGTGTCATGTCCAGCTATGATTCTAAATGGTGCTGTGGGATATTTTTTTTCTAGATAAGGGATCAATTCTCCTCCTATAAAATTAAAAAACTGGGCTCCTTTACCAGTGAGTTCATCCTCTATGTCATCATGCATAGAGTCATCTATGCGTTCGTTTTTTTGATTTTGATGAATGCCAACAATAATGGTTTCAGGAAGATCATCCCAGTAGGCACCATATTGTAACGCTCCATAAAAAGGATCAAATAAATAATCTCCATCTAAAAGGATCAAGATTGGATATTTTTTATTTGGATTTTTTTCTATTGATAGCGGCAGGCTTATAGTCAGTTCTCTCTTCTCTCCGAGTATTTGAGAATCGAATGTAAAGGATGTTTTTTGAGAAAAAACGGTCACGCTAAACAGCAATAATAATAGTGTTTTTTTCATTACAAGGTTAGATTTGGTAGGGGTCTTATTTTATGTGTAATTTACAAAGCAAGATACTATAATATTTGTTTTTTATTGCAGGAGTTCCCTTTTTTTATGTTGTAAGTCGTGATTTAGCTGTGATTTTAGGTTTTTAATTGGTTTGCGTTTCAATTAGGTTTCTCTATTTTTTTTACAAAAAAACCACAAACACTGCCTGTAACTAAGGTGCGTGTTTGTGGTAGTGTCATTATAACCCACTTGTGCTAGTGGATTTATGTTAGTGAATTGTCATTTTCATTAGGGAAAATAACCCATGGTTTAAATGTTTTTGCTTCCTCAAAGTCCATGCCTGCATACGAAATAATAATAATGATATCATCTTTTTGTACCTTTCTGGCAGCGGGACCGTTTAGTGTAATGGTTCCGGAGTTTTTTTCTCCTTTGATTGCGTAGGTTTCAAAACGTTCTCCGTTATTGATGTTTACAATTGAAACTTTCTCACCTTCAATAATATTAGATGCTTCTAACAGTGATTCGTCAATAGTAATAGAGCCGATATAATTTAAATCTGCTCCGGTTACTTTAACGCGGTGAATTTTTGATTTTAAGACTTGGATTTGCATGCTACAAAGGTAAATTAATTTAATGAAATGGTATCAATCAATCTAATATTGTTGACTATTACCGCTATAAAAGCTCTGTATTTTTTATTTTTATTTTTTCGAGTGCAGGTTAAAAGTGTAGCTTCGTCAGCAATCGTAAAATATTCTAGGGTGAATTGTGTGTTATTTTCAAACGCTTTTTGAACCCATTTAGAAATCGTAAGCGTGCTGTCTTTTGAGAATTTTTCTTTTGCAGTTCTTAAAATTTTGTAAATCAGTGATGCTTGCTCTCGTTCTAGAGGCGTTAAGCGTTCGTTTCTGGAACTCATAGCAAGATTGTTTGCTTCTCTGTGTATGGGACAACCTATAACATTTACTGGAAGTTTACTTTTTGAAACCATCTTTTTTACAATTTGTAATTGTTGGAAATCTTTTTCTCCAAAATAGGCGTTGTTGGGAGTAACAATTTCAAACAAACGTTTTACAATGGTACCTACGCCATTAAAATGACCAGGTCTAAACTTGCCCTCCATTTGGTTTTCAAGTCCATCAAAATCAAATGATTGGGAAGTTGGTTTTCCGTCATAAATATCTTCAACAGTTGGTGCATACAAAATAATACGGTCGTCTAGATTTGTAAGCTTTTTAACATCTTCTTCAAGAGTTCGGGGATATTTTTCTAGATCCTCTAGATTGTTAAACTGTGTAGGGTTAACAAAAATACTAACCACTGTAGCGTCATTTTCTTGCAATGATTTTTTCATTAATGCAAGGTGACCTTCATGTAAAGCGCCCATTGTAGGAACAAACCCAATAGTCTTTTGACTATCTTTAATAGATTTTAAATAGTCCATCAAAGGTGCTTTTCCATAGAAAATTGGCATGGCAGTATTATTAAAATTAAATGCAAACTTACTATTTTAGTTAATAACTGCATAAATTTTTGTAATTTTGCGTGGTTTTTATTGCCAATAAATAAAGTAAATTACAATATGAAAGATAAGAGGATATTATATGTATCATCTGAAGTGGTGCCGTATCTCGCTGAAAACGAGGTCTCTTTAATGTCTTATGACGTTCCAAAAATGATTAATGATCAAGGTGGACAGATAAGAATTTTTATGCCAAGGTATGGAAATATTAACGAGAGAAGACATCAATTACACGAGGTAATTAGACTTTCGGGGATGAATTTGGTAGTAAATGATTTGGATATGCCCTTAATTATTAAGGTCGCATCGATACCAAAAGAGCGTATACAAGTTTATTTTATTGATAATGATGACTACTTTAAACGTAAAGCAACTTTTGCTGACGAAGAGGGTGTTATGTATCCTGATAATGATGAGCGCGCTATTTTCTTTGCAAAAGGTGTAGTAGAAACAGTAAAAAAACTCAACTGGGTTCCAGATATTATCCACGTTCATGGATGGTTAGCAGCTATGTTGCCTGTTTATATGAAGCATTTTTACAAAAACGAAGCTTTATTTTCAGAAACAAAAATTGTAACATCTGTTTACAGTCAGTCTTTTGATGGTACTCTTGATGTTGAAATGATCAACAAAGTAAAATTTGATGGTGTTCCAGAAGATGCAATAGCTGATCTTGAAATCCCTAATTACGAGAATATTATTAAAACCACCATAAAGCATTCTGATGCAGTGATTATCGCTTCTGATTCACTGACGCCAAGTTTAACAAAATTTATAGAATCTTCAGGAAAACCTTTTTTACCTTTCGCACCGAAAGATGCATTCGCCGAGGCGTATACAAATTTCTACATAAACGAAATGCTTTAAATTAACCCTTTTTAATACATATGATTAATAATTCTTTATTCAAGAAAGTTTTCCTTGGTTTAACTGTAGTTTTTATGGCTTCATGCGATAAAGATTTCAATGAAATAGGTGGTGATTTATTAGGAGATAACAATTTTGAACTCAATAAACAATCGTTCGGCGTAACTGGCTACAATCAAAAAACAGGAGTTGTACAGACTAATAATTTAGATGTAAATGCGCTTGGAATTTATAATAGTAGCAATTTTGGTGAAACTACTGCTAATTTTAACACTCAACTTACATTAGCTACAGCGGTAACCTCTGTTAGTACAAATCCTTATGTAGAAAGCGTAATTCTAACGGTTCCTTATTTTGTTGATAATAGCCAAACAAAAAATAATACTAATGGTTCTCCTACGTATGTATTAGATTCTATTTATGGTCCTGAAAAAGCCAAGATGAAACTAAGTGTTTATGAGTCAGGTTTTTTTATGCGTGATGCTGATCCTAATGGAGGTTTTCAGCAACAACAACGATATTTTTCAGATCAAAATGCAGACTTTGATAATTTTAAGAAACCAAATCGTTTAAATGATAGTTCTGATAAATCACAAAACGATGAATTTTTCTTTGATGCTACTGCAAAAAAGACTATTACTAAAGACACAGTTACAAAGGTTGAAACAACTACTTATGGTCCGCCTGAAATGCAGTTGAATTTGAATAAAAGTTATTTTAAAACCCGAATTATTGATGCAATTAACTCTGGGAAATTAGCAAATAATGATGTTTTCAAGAACTATTTTAGAGGTTTGTATTTTAAAGTTGAAAAAGCTGCGGGTAGTCCAGGAAATTTAATCATACCTAACTTTAAAAAAGGAAAAATTACCATTAAATACAATGAAGATTTAGTAACTACAACAGGAGGAGTTACAACAACTACTCGTGTTAAAAAGACAATCGAACTTGAGATGGGTGGGAATTCAGTTAGTTTATTGAGTAATGATTTTTCTGCTAGTGGTTCTGCTTACAATAATTTGCCTTTTACAGGAAATACTACTACTGGTGATGATAAGCTTTTCTTAAGAGGAGGAGAAGGTTCTCTTGCTGTAATAGAACTTTTTGATAAAACTGATGTCAAAGGCTACACTGCTGCGGGTACACTTACGAGTGCAAACGGAATATCTGATCAGTTAGATGATTTAAGATTTCCTGCTGATGGGAAAAAACTTTTGGTCAATGAAGCTAATTTAGTTTTTCATATAGATGCCGCTACAATGGCTAGTGGTGTGGAACCTCAAAGAGTATATTTGTATGATTTTACAAACAACCGAGTACTATTTGATTATGCTGTAGACGATACTGATAATACTTTGGATGCCAAGAAAGGAAAAGTAATTTATGGCGGTCAATTAGTTAAAAATGCAACTACAAAAAGAGGTGCTTCTTACAAAATTAGAATTACCAACCATATTCGGAATTTAATCAACAACAAAGACTCTACTAATGTGAAGCTTGGACTTGTTGTTACTGAGGATATAATTAAATCTACCTCATACAAAGTAAAATCAGCCAGTTCATTTGTACGTGAAGTACCTGTTGGATCAGTTATGAATCCTTTAGGAACTATTTTATTTGGAGGGAATAGTTCTGTTCCAGCAGATAAAAGATTGAAACTTGAAATTTATTTTACAAAACCTAATTAAGAAAAAAATATGTGTGGAATCGTTGGATATATTGGATATAGAGAAGCTTACCCTATAGTTATTAAAGGACTAAAAAGACTAGAGTATAGAGGTTATGATAGTGCTGGTGTTATGCTTTTTGATGGGGAAAATTTAAAATTTTCAAAAACGAAAGGTAAAGTAGCAGATCTAGAACAAAAAGCATCTCAAGAAATAACCACCAACGGAAGTATAGGGATAGGACATACACGTTGGGCTACACATGGTGTTCCAAATGATGTAAACTCACATCCACATCTTTCAAATTCAGGAGATTTAGCTATTGTTCACAATGGAATTATTGAAAATTATGCTCCGTTAAAAGCAGAACTTTCAAAAAGAGGATACGTTTTTCATTCTGATACAGATACCGAGGTTTTAGTAAATTTAATTGAGGAAGTGCAGAAAAAAGACAACTTAAAACTAGGTAAAGCAGTTCAAGTTGCTTTAAACCAAGTGGTAGGTGCTTATGCAATTGCTGTATTCGATAAAAAAAATCCAAATGAAATTGTTGCTGCTCGTTTGGGTAGTCCACTTGCTATTGGTGTTGGAGAAGGTGAATATTTTGTTGCCTCAGATGCATCTCCATTTATAGAATTTACATCAAATGCTATTTATTTAGAAGACGGTGAAATGGCTAATATTAGGTTGCATAAACCTATGAAGGTTCGTAAAATAAAAGATGATTCGCTTGTAAATCCTACCATTCAAGAGCTCCAAATGAATTTAGAGCAAATTGAAAAAGGAGGTTATGATCACTTCATGATGAAAGAGATATATGAGCAACCTAACGTAATTAAAGATACTTACCGTGGTCGCTTGCATGCTAATGAAGGTTTGATTCAAATGGCAGGTATAGAGGATAACTTAGAAAAATTCTTAAACGCTGATCGTATTATTATTGTTGCTTGCGGTACTTCGTGGCATGCAGGATTAGTAGCTGAATATATTTTTGAAGAATTTGCAAGAATACCTGTAGAGGTAGAGTACGCATCTGAATTTAGATATAGAAACCCAATTATAAACAAAAAAGATATCGTTATTGCAATTTCACAATCAGGTGAAACTGCAGATACAATGGCTGCCATTAAATTAGCTAAAGAAAACGGTGCTTTTGTTTTTGGAGTTTGTAATGTGGTAGGTTCTTCTATTTCAAGAGAAACTCACGCGGGTGCTTACACACATGCGGGTCCAGAAATTGGGGTTGCCTCTACCAAAGCGTTTACTACTCAAATTACTGTTTTAACAATGATTGCTTTGAGATTAGCAAAAGCCAAAGGAACTTTGTCACACTCTGCATTTCATACATACTTAGAAGAACTTGAAATCATACCCGAAAAAGTAAAAGAAGCTCTTGAAACGAATGCTAAAGCACAAGAAATAGCTGCTGTGTTTAAAGA
Source organism: Flavobacterium sp. FPG59 (assembly GCF_002150205.1). NCBI lineage: Bacteria > Pseudomonadati > Bacteroidota > Flavobacteriia > Flavobacteriales > Flavobacteriaceae > Flavobacterium > Flavobacterium sp. FPG59. The sequence goes on from NZ_MTCA01000013.1 coordinate 33,245, forward strand.
TGCTCCTAATTGTTTATACCTTGGTCGTGGCTATAATTTTCCAGTTGCACTAGAGGGAGCTTTAAAGTTAAAAGAGATTTCATATATACATGCCGAAGGATATCCTGCTGCTGAAATGAAACATGGACCTATCGCATTGATAGATGAATCTATGCCGGTTATTGTTATTGCACCAAAACAAGGTCACTATGATAAAATTGTAAGTAACATTCAGGAAATTAAATCCCGTAGTGGAAGGATTATAGCTGTAGTTACAAAAGGGGATACACAAGTTAGAGAGTTAGCTGATTATGTGATTGAAATACCTGAAACCTCAGACGCTCTATCGCCATTAATTACAACAATACCTTTGCAATTGTTATCCTATCATATTGCAGTAATGCGTGGTTGTAATGTGGACCAGCCTAGAAATTTAGCAAAATCAGTTACTGTTGAATAAATAGTAATTGATAGAATATAAGTTTAACCCCGAAATTAATTTTCGGGGTTTTTTTTATGACTACTATTTTTGCCTCTTTTATATGAAATTTATTCTTTTAGCTCCTGATTTTTATAGTTTTTTGCACTTTTACGAAATAGCTAAAAATTATGATAATAATTATGAAATATTCATTTTTTGTATGCATGCATAATGAAAACCTTTTTTTAGGGCTTAAAAATTAACAGAAAAATAACAATCACAAAATATGAATTAATCGTAATT
>NZ_MTCA01000070.1:0-14995 GCF_002150205.1 Flavobacterium sp. FPG59
ATCGAGGTGTTGCCTTTTAAACAGTAATAAACTATCGTAAAGTGCTGTTTAGAAACAAAAAAAGCTGCATTTGCAGCTTTTAATTAATTGTATGTGTTTTACCAGTCGCCTCCAGATCCTCCTCCAGAAAAACCGCCTCCGCCAAATCCACCACCGAATCCGCCTCCGCCAAATCCACCTCCAGAAGAACCACCACCAAAACCGCCACCTCCGCCACCACGGCCAAGACTGCTAAGTATGATGACATCCATAAGGCTAGGGCCAAAGCCACCGCCGTGATTTCCAGAGTTGCCACCACCGCCTTTATTTCGAGAAGCTAGTACGATGATAACGACTATAATCACAATAATGGGAACAATAGGAAATTTTTTTTCTTTTGATTTCTCTACGCGTTTCCCTTTGTATTTCCCCTTAAAAACATCAAAAAGTGCATTAGTTCCTTTGTCAAGTCCATTGTAATAACTTCCGGCTTTAAATTCTGGAATAATGATGTTTCGAGTAATTTCACCGCCAATTCCAGCTGTCAATCGATCTTCAAGACCGTATCCTGCTGAGATCCATATTTTTCGTTCTGCTTTAGCTAATAAAATAAGAACACCATTATCATTTTGTGCAGTACCACCAATTCCCCAAGTTTGCCCCCATTTAGGAGTTAGAATCCCTATGTCTTCGCCCTTAAGGCTTTCAATGGTAATGACCACAATTTGAGTAGTGGTTGAGTCCGCATATTTGACTAATTTTTCCTCAAGCTGTGCTTTTTCGCTTTCGCTTAAAACCTTAGCGTAATCATATACTGAAGTTTGAAAAGTTGGTTTTTCCGGAATTGTAAATTGTGCAAAGCTTATTTGTGCGAAAAATAAAGTGACAAATAGTTTTAGATACAACAAGGCATTCTTTTTTTGTACTATCATTATCCTCTAGATATTTCGTTTGATAATTCATTTGTATCTCCTTCTTGCCAAGGGAAATAGTGTTGCAATTGTTGTCCAGCACTTGTAATGCCATCAATAAGTCCTTGTTTAAAATTCCCTTTTTTGAAGTGCGCTACCATTACATCACGGGTACTGTCCCAAAAATCACTTTTCACAGCATCGTTGATTCCTTTATCCCCGCAGATGACAAAATTACGATCTTCAACCGCTAGATAGATCAAAACACCATTTTGGAGTTCAGTTGCATCCATTTTCAGTTCGTTAAAAACTTCCATAGCACGATCAAAATGATCCATAGTGGTGGTTTTTTCGATGTGAACTCTAATCTCGCCCGAAGTGTTTTTTTCAGCATTACAAATAGCTGTTACAATTTCTTGTTCCTCTTCTTTGGTTAAAAAATCTTCTACTTTTGACATCGGAAATAGTTTTGAGTGAAAAATAACGATTTTCAATCCCACTAATTTGCTAGTGGTAATCAAAAATCGTTATTCAAAATAAAAAATAAGGTTTAGAATTTTACTTCAACAGGTTTTTCAGCACCTTCAACAGCAGTAAAATAGGTTTTCTCTTTAAAACCAAAAAGACCTGCAAAAAGACTGTTTGGGAATGTTTTGATATGAGAGTTGTAAGGTTTAACAGCTTCATTAAAACGTGTTCTTGCTGTTAAAATTTGATTTTCAGTACTCGCTAACTCATCTTGTAATTTCAAGAAGTTTTGATTAGCTTTCAATTCAGGATATGCCTCAACAGATACTAATAATCTTGATAAAGAGCTGCTTACTCCGCTTTGAGCTTTGTTAAATTCAGCTAATTGCTCAGGTGTAATATTGGCTGGATCAATTTTTACTGAAGTTGCTTTAGAGCGCGCTTCAATTACAGCAGTCAATGTGCTTTTTTCAAAATCGGCGGCTCCTTTTACAGTGTTTACTAAGTTGCCTATAAGGTCATTTCTTCTTTGATAAGCAGTTTGCACATCACCCCAAGACTGTTCTACATCTTGATTTAAAGTTACGGCAGTGTTGTTGATCCCTTTAACCCAGCTGTACATTACAAAAATTACAACTGCTACTATAATCCAAGGCAAAAATCTTCTCATGTTTGTTTAATTTAGTGTTTAAAATTTAGTTATTTAGTTTTTCTCACACGGGTGAGGTTTGTTTTAAAGTTCGTTTTTTATGTTGGTTAATTGCATTCGTATTGCTTCTAGTTTTCTAATAATTTCAAATTTATCCAAAGTTTTCTTTTGGCCTTCTTTCAAATGGGTCTTAGCACCTTCTAGTGTAAATCCTCTTTCTTTGACAAGGTGATAAATCAATTGCAAATTGGTTATATCCTCAGGCGTAAACATTCTGTTGCCTTTTGCATTCTTCTTTGGTTTCAAAATATCAAATTCACTATCCCAAAACCGAATGAGTGATGCATTTACATCAAAAGCTTTGGCTACTTCGCCTATGCTATAGTATCGTTTGTCTTTTGAAAGTTCAATGTGCATTTTTATCTATTTTCTAATTTTTTGTAATTCTAATTTTTGTTGTCCAATGAAATTTCATCTTTCACATCTCACTTTTCACATTTCACATTTCACATCTCACTATCCTAATCCAGCGACTGATTTTCTTGATTCGCTAATTGTGAAATAGCTACATATTCAACCGCCGATATGTTTCCGTAATAGAAATTAAGTGGGTTTACTACCTTTTTATCTTTCAACACCTCATAATGTAAATGCGGAGCTTCAGATCGGCCAGTACTTCCTACATAACCTATAATGTCACCTCTTTTTACACGCTGTCCTGCTCTTGTATTGTACTTGCTCAAGTGTGCGTATAAAGTTTCATATCCAAATCCGTGCCGAATTACAATATGATTTCCGTAGCCTGATGCCGTGTTGTCCGCTTTTGCCACAACACCATCACCAGTAGCATAAATTGGCGTTCCACTTTTGGCTGTAAAATCCATGCCTTCATGCATTTTACGGGCTTTCGTAAAAGGATCTGTTCGGTATCCAAAACCAGAAGCCATGTGTTTTAAATTCTCATTTCGTACCGGTTGAATGGCAGGAATAGCTGACAAAAATTCACTTTTAGCTTCGGCTAATTTTAAAATTTCGTCTAGTGACTTTGATTGAATGGCTAATTGTTTACTCATAACATCAATCCTTTTAGTGGTATTGATGACTAATTGTGAATTATTATAACCTTCCAGCAATTCATATCTATTTTTACCCTGAAAACCAGCTTTCCTAATAGAGTCTGGGATTGCAGTTTTGTTAAAATACACCCTATAAACATTGTTGTCACGTTCTTCTATTGCGTCAAGCGCACCGTTCACCTGATCCATTTTTTTATTGAGAATGGCATAATTCAATTTTAAATTTTCAATCTCTCGGGCTTGCAATCGGTCTTTTGGTGTTTCAAAAAAAGGCGTGTTCAATAAAACGATGAAACTCAAAAAACCAAACAACGCGGCAGCTAGTATGAACAGAATAATAACACCAAATTTTCTTCTTTTTTGTGTTTTTATTTTCCTGTAGGCTAGATTTTCAGAATCGTAATAATATTTTACTTTCGACATATTTTAAAATACCCTATTTTTGCACACTATAATGGGTTAGACGAACAAATTTAAGAAATGTTTCATTTGTTACCGTCTTTTTTTAAGAATAAATAAATTAGGTGCCTGTTCCAGCTATTCGTTACAAGTTTCCCTTTTTGCCCTCTTTTTTTCTTTGGATCCAGCAGGAGCTTCCTACGGTCGCTCTGCCAGCTCTAGAAAAAATAGTAGGCAAAAATGCAAAGCTTTACACTACTATCTGGGGCAAAAAAGAGTGAAAGATTAAAAGATTGAAAAATTCAATTCTTAGCAATCTTTAAATATTTAAATCAAATCAATGACATCACAAGACGTACGCAAGCAATTTTTAGAATTTTTCGCCTCAAATGGGCATTTAATTGTTCCATCAGCACCTATTGTCCTGAAGGATGATCCCACCTTGATGTTTAATAATTCTGGAATGGCTCAGTTCAAAGAGTTTTTTTTAGGAAACGGAACTCCAAAAAATAATCGAATAGCCGATACTCAAAAATGCTTGCGCGTATCAGGAAAACATAACGATCTCGAGGATGTAGGTTTTGATACGTACCACCACACCATGTTTGAAATGTTAGGAAACTGGTCTTTCGGTGATTATTTCAAGAAAGAAGCGATCAATTGGGCTTGGCAATTATTAACAGAGGTCTATAAAATCCCAAAAGAAAATTTATACGTTTCTGTTTTTGAAGGAAGTACAGAAGATAATGTTCCTTTTGATCAAGAAGCTTGGGATATCTGGAAAACATTAATTGATGAAGACCGAATCATTCTTGGAAACAAGAAAGACAACTTCTGGGAAATGGGAGATCAAGGACCTTGTGGACCATGCTCTGAAATACATGTTGATTTGCGTTCAGAAGAAGAAAAAGCGTTAAAACCTGGAAAAGAAGAGGTAAATAATGACCACCCACAAGTAGTTGAAATCTGGAATAATGTATTCATGGAGTTCAACCGCAAAGCCGATGGATCTCTTGAAAAACTTCCAGCACAGCACGTAGATACCGGAATGGGATTTGAGCGTTTGTGTATGGCTTTGCAAGGCAAAACATCTAATTATGACACGGATGTTTTCACGCCACTTATTGAGAAAGTAGAACAAATTACAGGTTTTAAATACACATCTGATGAAGTAAAAAACATTTCAGAGGAACAGAATAAAACTAATATTGCCATTCGTGTCATTGTAGATCACGTGCGCGCCGTAGCATTTGCTATTGCCGACGGACAATTGCCGTCAAACACGGGAGCGGGTTATGTAATTCGTAGAATTTTGCGTCGTGCAATTCGTTACGGATTTACATTTTTGGATACCAAAGAACCTTTTATCAATAAACTGGTAGCGGTTTTGGCAAATCAAATGGGGGAGTTTTTCCCAGAGATTAAAGCACAGCAACAATTGGTTACCAATGTAATTCGCGAGGAAGAAGCTTCGTTTTTACGAACTTTAGACCAAGGATTGCAATTGTTAGACAAAGTGGTTGCGGAAACATCAGGAAATGAAGTTTCAGGAGCAAAAGTTTTTGAATTGTACGATACATTCGGTTTTCCAAAAGATTTGACTGCTTTGATTTTAAAAGAAAAAGGATACACCTACAACGAAACAGATTTTGAAGTTGAACTGCAAAAGCAAAAAGCGCGTTCGCGTGCTGCATCTGAAGTTTCAACCGAAGATTGGTCGGTTTTAATTCCTGGAAATGTAGAAACTTTTGTGGGTTACGATCAAATAGAAAACGAAGTAAAAATTACTCGTATTCGTAAAGTGGATTCTAAAAAAGACGGAATTTTATATCAAATCGTTTTAGACAATACACCTTTTTATCCAGAAGGTGGAGGACAAGTAGGTGATAAAGGAACACTAGTTTCTGCTAACGAAACGATTGATATCATTGATACAAAAAAAGAAAATAATTTAATATTGCATTTTGCAAAACAGCTTCCAGAAAATATCGAAGCAGGTTTTACGGCAAAAGTAAATACGGATTTAAGAACGTCAACTTCTAAGAATCACTCGGCTACGCACTTGATGCATTTGGCTTTGAGAAATATTCTAGGAACGCATGTAGAGCAAAAAGGATCCTTAGTAAATCCAAACTATTTGCGTTTTGACTTTTCGCATTTTTCTAAAGTTTCAGATGACGAATTGCGTCAAGTGGAGGCAAGTGTGAATGCACAAATTGAAGCGCAGTTGCAATTGGTAGAACACCGCAATATTCCAATTAAAGAAGCATTAGAAAAAGGTGCAATGGCTCTGTTTGGAGAAAAATACGGAGATTCAGTTCGAATGATAGAATTTGGCGAAAGCAAAGAACTTTGTGGTGGAATTCACGTAAAAAATACAGCTGAAATCTGGCATTTCAAAATCATTTCTGAAGGTGCAGTTGCAGCAGGAATTAGGAGAATTGAAGCCATTACGGGTGATGCAGTGAAGAATTTCTATCAAAATCAAGAAAATACTTTGGCGGAAATCAAAGAAACGTTGAAAAACCCACAAGATGTTTTAAAATCAGTAGCTTCATTACAAGACGATAATACGAAGTTAAAAAAACAAATTGAGCAATTATTAAAAGAGAAAATCGACGGATTAAAGAATGTTTTGGTGGCTGATTTTCATGAGGTAAACGGTGTTAACTTTTTAGCAAAGCAAGTAGATTTATCAATGAGTTCGACCAAAGATTTGGCGCAAGCCATTGGAACTGCTAAACCAAATTCATTTGTATTTTTAGCTTCAATTGAAGAAGGTTTGCCAAATATCCATTGCTATATTTCTAAAGAATTGGTTGCAGAAAAAGCGTTAAATGCAGGAACTGTAATTAGAGAATTAGGGAAGTTTATTGAAGGAAATGGTGGTGGACAACCGTTTTTCGCTTCTGGAAAAGGAAAGAATGCAAACGGAATCCAACAAGCATTAGACGAGGCAATAACGTTTTTAGGTTAAACAAAAATTAAAATTCATACGCAAACCCTTTTTGAATAGTTTTAAAAAGGGTTTGTTTTTTTTACAGAAATACAGTTGTTTTAATTGTGAAATGAATACTATTTAAAGCCTTTTTTTATAGTTTAATTTAGTAATCTAACTTGAATTTTTGTATTATATTGGTATGTAGTTATTTATATTTAACTTTGTTCCGAAAATAAAAAGATTGAATTGAGTATTTATGAAAAATAAAAAAGTGTTTCGTTTTTTCTTGTCTTTTATTGTTTTAACATTTGTTTCATGTTCAAAGGATACTGATGATAGTTTTAAATTACTTCAAAAAGTAATAGAAACAACAGCAAGAGGAAATACGCAAACGTATGTATATGTTTATAATGCGAGCCAGATAGTTAGTATTGATGGCACTCAGGAACGCACAGACTTTACATACACCGATGGTTTGATTTCTAAAATGGTTAAACTTAATAAAACAAACCAATTTCTTGAAACTATTGAATACAAATATCTTAAAGGGGAATTAGTGAGCGTTTTATCTATAGGAAATTACAAAATAAAGTATACCCATAATGCAGATAAAACAGTTTCCTTTGAAAAATTTACCCTAGGTACAGGAAATGTTGAGGTTAAAGAATATCACGGAACGTTACATTTTACCAATGATAATTTAACTAAAGAAGAGCGTATTTATGACAATTCTCTAGCGGGAGAGGAATCTAAGTATAGCATTAGTTTTGATTATGACAATAAAAGAAATCCATTATTTAATATTGCAGGGTTCAAAGAATTATTAAATCAAAATGATAAAATTTCTATCAATAATAATGTTATCAGTACAGTAATTACGAGCACTTCAATAAACGGTCAAATTACATCCTCTGCTACAACATATAAAAATGCATTTACCTATGATTTAGAGAATTATCCTAAAGAACGAGTTTCTGAATCTACGCCTTTAGCTAGTGGATTCGTGGGGTATTTGAAAATAGAATATTTTTATTAAGATAAAATTTCTCAAATACAACCCTTTCAAAGTTTAAATTTTGAAAGGGTTTTTTTATTGTCATGAATTAGGAATAAAGAACAAAATCTCATTTAATTCGCTAAAATTGTTGAAATTTGTTGCAAATACAATTCCATGCAATTCAGAACCGAAATTCCCATTCCTACCAGTAAATATCCTATTGATTACAATTCTAAAATCATGTCAATAGGTTCTTGTTTTGCGGTGAACATGGCCGAAAAACTGGATCTTTTTAAATTTCAAAACAGTTGTAATCCGTTTGGGATTTTGTTTCATCCATTGGCAATTGAAAAACTCCTTTATTTTGCTGTTTCCGAAAAGAAATTTACAGAAGAAGATGTGTTTTTTTATAACGAATGTTGGCATTGTTTTGATGTGCATTCAGATTGGAGTAATGCTGATAAACACGAATTACTCGATAACTTGAATGGGATTGTTACAGCAACGAAACAAAAACTAACTCAATCAACGCATGTCATTATCACCTATGGAACCTCATGGGTGTATCGAAATATAGAAAGCCAAGCCATCGTGGCAAATTGTCATAAGGTACCGCAAAAACAGTTTCATAAAGAGTTGCTAACCGTTGCAGCAATACAAGAAAGTATAACCAAAACAGTAGGTTTAATACATTCTCTAAACCCTGAATGTCAGCTTATCTTTACAGTTTCTCCAGTACGACACATCAAAGACGGTTTTGTTGAAAACCAAAGGAGCAAAGCTAATATAGTTTCTGCTTTACATACTGTTTTGCAAGTTCCCCCTTCGGGGGCGGAGGGGGCTTATTTTCCTTCGTATGAGATCATGATGGACGAACTGCGAGATTATCGGTTTTATGCTGATGATATGCTGCATCCTAATACTCTAGCTGTCGATTATATCTGGCAACGCTTTAAAGAAACTACCATTTCTGAAACAGCTCACGCTCTGATGGATGAGGTAGAAGCAATCCAGAAAAGTCTTGCTCACAAGCCATTCAACCCCAAATCTGAAAGTCATATTAAATTTGAGACAAGACTTAAGGAAAAAATAACTACCTTAGAACATCAATATTCATTCATGAAATTTTAATTATGCTCAAAAGAATACTTATCGGAATCGGAATTATTATTGCTGTCTTTTTATTATTTAAATATTGCGATTTTAAGAAAAATGAGGATCAAGATATTACCTATAATACCAATCTCATTCAGCAGCAAATTCTTAACGTGGGCAAGTTGGTTGTTACCGAAGGGCATTTCTCTGAAGTGATCACCTATAAAAACCAACAGAAATATTTAATGGACATGCTTTCTTTTGAGAAAAAAGCCTTAGTTGTTGTGAATGCTGACGTTACTGTGGCTTATGATTTGCATCTTATGAAGTACGACATCGATTCTATCAACAAAATAATTACCATTGTGAGTATTCCCAAAGAAGAAATCAAAATCAGTCCAGATATTCAGTTTTACGATGTAGAACAAAGTAAGTTGAATCCGTTTACAGGGGATGATTACAATAAAATAAACAAGTCTGTTAAAGCAAATCTGGCTAAGAAAATTGAAAAATCAAGTTTAAAAACAAACGCTCAAAACAGATTGATCAGCGAATTGTCTAAACTATTGATAACAACAAGTCAATTGGGCTGGACCTTAAAATACGAGGGACAGGTGATCACAACCGAAAAAGAATTTGGTCAAAAAATAAAACTGTAAAACGAAAAAATAACCGCAGATTCACAGATTTTTTAGAAGTAATTAAAATCTGCGAATCTGCGGTTTATTGCTTTTAAGCTTTCGCTTTATCAAAAATCAAGTCCAAACCTCCAGTAACTAAATGAGATACTTCGGGTCTTTTCAGTTTCATTTGATCTAAAAATACTAAAACTTCTTGTAGTAATTGAGGTTCGTTGCTGTCTTTTAGCAGTTCTGTAAGTTCTACAGCTAACAACCAATCGTTATGATGGTTGCTCTGTATTTTTTCGAAAATGGGTCTCAAAGACGTTTCTTTATCTTTTGTTTCTCTGATATTTCGAACCGTTTGATATAAAACTTCTAAATCATCACGCTCAGCGGTATGTTTTGCTTTTATGGTAGTACTCGATGGAAGATGCGAAATTAAATCAAAACTATTCACATCAGCAGGGCCAGAAAATGCAGAAGTTACTTTCTTACCCACCGCCATATCATAAACGCCCCATTCTGGCTGGAATAAAATCGTTTCACCATGCGTTACGGTGCAATTTTTAAAACGAATCAAAGTAATTTCACCCTGTAAGTTTCTAGAGCCTGTAATAATTTCACCTTTAACCGTAATACCGCCCTCAAACTCTAGTGTAACCGTTTTTGATTCGAGTATGTCATAAGCGTTCAAGTCTTTCGGACTCATATCTTCAATAGCAAGGTTAATGCCTTGTAGTTTGCCTATTGGGCTACCAAAGCCTTCAGCGTGTGTCAAGGTTCCATGACCTACTAATTCTTTTTCTCTGTATGCAAGCGCCGTTTTTCCGGTAGTTTGAATGTAAATGGGTTTGCCTTCATGCTCCATAACCGAGCTGAAAACACCTGAAATTTGCAATCCAGTACTCAATTCGATCGTTCCTAAGGCATTCGAATCAATCAATTTGTTAATACCAGATAATCCACCAGTACGCAACGCCATTTTATTAGCAAACTCCTCTAAAACTAAATTTAAATAAGCAAATGTAGGCGTAACATACAGTTGCGGTTGCAATTTTGTAATATCAAAACTCTGGTTGGCTGCAGAAATATCATACGGTATTTTCTTCACTTCCTGAGTCATACAATGCGCACTTTCGCCTATGGAGGAAAGCAAACCAGCACCATATATTTTAGGATTTTCAACCGTCCCAATTAATCCGTACTCAACCGTCCACCAGTGTAAGTTGCGTATTTGTGCCATTTCTGAAAGTTCGCCCATGTTATTTTGCAAATCTTCAACTGCTTTTTCGGCAGCATCAATCGTAGCTTGCGGTGTGCCTTCGGCTTCTTTTACGATTGAAAGCAGTCGGATAGCTTCATACATTTCGTAATCCTTGTGCGAAGAAATTGCTTTGCAACCTATTTCTCCAAAACGACGAAGGTATTCCGCATATTCTGGATTGGCAATAATTGGTGCGTGACCAGCACCTTCGTGAATAATATCGGGTGCAGGAGTATATTCAATATGCTCGAGTTGACGAATATCCGATGCAATTACAAGCACATTATAGGCTTGAAATTCCATGAAAGCATTGGGCGGAATAAAACCATCAACTGCAACGGCAGCCCAGCCTATTTCGCTCAAAATGCGGTTCATGCCATACATACTTGGTATATTGTCTATCTCAATACCTGTTTTTTTCAACCCTTCTAGGTAGGAATTATGCGCCACTTTAGATAAATAATCCACGTTTTTACGCATCACATAACGCCAAACCGCCTGATTTATAGGTGTATAATCACTATAATCCTGAGGTTTAATAAATTGTTGTAAGTGTTTTGGCAATCGGTCTAATAACGGATTGCTTTCTATAGTTGTGTTCATGTCGAAAACGTTGTAGTTTTTATGCAAAAATACGAAATTCAGGAGCTAATTCCCGCTTTTCATTGCAAGTTTTTGCAAACCCGTGTGTTTTTCTAAAGTTTATAAAAGAGCTTCCTGCGGTCGCTTTTTATAAACAAGAAAAACCAAAACGACTTTTTCAAAAAGCTTTCCATTGCAATCGGGGCTAGGGGAGTTGCGAAAGAAAGATATTTTCGGATTTCCTACTCCATCACCTCAAACAAAAAGAACTGTGTTTTCTGTTTCTCCGCAAAATTGTTGTCAGAAACCAAAACTAAAGATCGGTTACCATTAGCCAACTTGGGACCAAACGTAATTCCTTCGATATTATCAATAAAAATCCCTAAATCATCCATGTTTAGAACCAGTTTTTTAGATCCCAATTGTATGTTTTGGTTCAGTAAGGAGGTGTTATTTTTAACGTTAGTTGCTTTTTTTAGGTCACACAAAAAAACTTTTACTGTGCATTCTTGCGTTCCCGTAGAGTAGGAGCGTTCTACAACAAATAGTTTATTTTTACTGTAATACTGAATTGCCGAAATTCCATTGACAGCAAAAGCACCACTCGGATTGGGTTCGCGGGCAATAGGGTCTAAAAGATAGCCGTATTGAGCCGTATTTTTTCCGGTTTTGGCATTAAACTGGTACAAACGTATCAAACCTCCTTTGCTAGTTGTGGCTTGGTTACCATCCTCAAATAGCGGTTCCTCAATATTGGTGTAAATGTTTTTGAAATTTTTATCAAAAGTAATGCCTTCTAAAGTTCCATTGTTTCTTGGCCCTTTTTCTATTTTTTGCATTTTTAGATTTTCTGGGAATGTTACATTTCCTAGAAAATCACCTTTTGTAGTCATGAAGTTCAAGGCAGGGTTTTGCAAAATTTCCTTATCTGCGGTTATCACTCGAGCTCCTTCGCTGCTCCATACTAAAGTGTTTGTTTTTGGATTAAATCGGATGTCTTCTGGATCTGTTGAGGTGTTTGGTGCAGTGTTCCAGCTGCCATATACTTTTCCGGTTTCATTTTTTAAAGTACTCATGCTTTGAAATATAACATTTTTCAGAAGGTTATTTTCCAAAGCTATGGTGGCAGTGTAATAACGAGCCTCATTAAAAATCGATCGATCATCGGAAATGATGTAATACAACTCTTTTTTTGGATCAAAATCAATACCAGATAAGCCACCAATTTTTGTATTTTGAAATTGGGCATCAAATGGAACTTCAATAGTGTTTAAGAGTTTTAATTTTGGGACGTGACTGTGTTCAGCGCTTTGTTTTACATTGGCACAAGAGAAAAGAAATACAGGAAAAACAACTAAAAAAAGTAATTTGCGCATTGAATTGATAGTGTATTGGATAAAAATAAGGTAACTGCAATAAATAGCGTTACGATGGATTAATCTGATTTTTTTCGGCGTTACGAAAATAGTCAATCTTGTAATGAAACATATCTGCCATGGCTTTTGCTCTGTATTTGGCTTCATCTGCCAGTGGTCCTTGGAATAATTGATCGGTAGTTTGTGTAAATAGTTCCATCCAACGGTTAAAATGATCTTTACCAATAGGGAGCTGCTTGTGAGGCGGAAAAGGACTTCCAGAATAAGAGTGAACTTCTAGCAAAATGGTTTCCCAAAAGCCGTACATTTTTTCTAAATGTTCCGGCCAACGGTTGCCTATTTTTTCGTTAAAAATCGGTCCTATAATTTCGTCTTTTTGCACTTGAGCATAAAAAGTATTGACTAAGAGTTTAATATCGTCTAAGGAAGCAATATCGGTTCGTGGTATCATAATTTCTATAAAAAAAGCCTACGCAAAGGTAGGCTTTATGTTTGATTGTAGTAATGTCTATTTTTCTTTTGGCGGAAATTGTTCTAGAATTTTGGCAACAAATTCGTTGATTCGTTCTTGTTTGTCTTTTTGGTTTTGAGTTAAATTCCCAACGCCTTCGCCTCGCCAAAAGGCATGTATGTTGTTGAAATAAATAATGTAATTGACATTTTTTCTGTGGGAATTCTAAAATAACAACTTCGATTTTGTAAAAAAAGGTTTTTAAGGCCGCCACATGTATGGCCGCCTTTTTTTAACCTATGAGTTGGGTGAATAAATCTTGTTTTTCGTTGAGGTATTGGTATACGAAACCCATTTTATTCATATTGTCTTTGATAGCTAGTACATCGTTTGGATTTTTCACTTCTAAACCTACGACAACGGAGCCTACTTCTCGGCTATTTTTTTTAGCAAATTGGAAGTAGGTGATATCATCGTCTGGTCCTAAAATGGCATTGACAAATTCTTTTAATGCTCCTGGGCGTTGCGGAAATTGTATCATAAAATAATGCATTAATCCTTCATAAAGTAAAGAGCGTTCCTTAATTTCGGCGGTGCGTTCAATATCGTTGTTGCTACCGCTTACCACACAAACCACAGTTTTACCTTGGATATGGTCTTTGTAAAAATCCAATGCTGCAATAGTCAAAGCGCCTGCGGGTTCTACGACCATCGCTTCTTCATTGTACAAACGTAAAATGGTAGTACAAACTTTTCCTTCGGGAACTAGAATGATATCGTCTAGATTTTTTTGGCAAATGGCAAAAGTTTGGTTGCCTACTTGTTTTACTGCTGCACCATCCACAAATTTGTCTATGGTGTCTAAGGGTGTATTGGCTTTATTAGCAATCGATGTTTTCATTGAAGGAGCGCCTTGTGGTTCAACGCCAATGATTTTGGTATTTGGGCTAAGGTGTTTAAAAACGGTGGATAGGCCAGAAGCTAAACCGCCACCGCCAATGGGAACAAAAACATAATCGATAGGTTGTTGGTATTGTTCTACAATTTCGAGTCCTACAGTACCTTGTCCCGCAATGACTTTTTCATCATCAAAAGGATGGATGAACGCTTTTTGGTTGTCATTAGCATCGGCAACTGCTTTGGTATAGGCATCATCAAAGGTATCACCAATTAAAATAATTTCGACCCACTTTTTACCAAAGAGCTGTACTTGCTTTACTTTTTGATTGGGCGTGGTTTTGGGCATATAGATTTTACCTTGTATTTGTAAAAGAAGACAAGAGTACGCCACACCTTGTGCATGATTTCCTGCGCTGGCACACACAATGCCGTTTGTTTTTTCGCTTTCTGTTAAAGATTTTATTTTATTATAAGCACCTCTGATTTTATAGGAACGTACTACTTGTAGGTCTTCTCTTTTAAGCAAAATAGAGGCCTTAAATTCTTCTGAAAGATTAAGGTTTTCTGTTAAAGGAGTAACGGGAACTACATTAACTAATTCTTGTTGGGCTTGTTGTATGGATTGAAATAAGTTCATTTTTGTTTTTAATTGAATTCTAATATTGCTTGTGTTAGGGTGTTTTGTAATGCGTAAAAGTGCTCGTTGGTTATTTTGCCGCCACAAATCCAATGCTCTTTTTCTTGAAATAGATAAGAGATAGGAAACTGTGTAATTTGATCATTGTGAATAATCGGGATTTTAAAAAGTATGATTGTATGGGTTTCTAGCTCTTTTTGATTTTGAGAGAAGCAACAAAAAACCTCGATAATTCGTTCCAAAATAGCCACTATAGTTTTGCTATTCGTTTCATTATCCCAATAGCCAACCCTGATTTTGTATAATGAAGTGAGCTCACAAAAATCTACCCGAAAATGGTCAATTTTTATCTTTTTCCTAGTGAATACTAGGATAATTTTACTGATTAGTGTTGCTTCTTTTTCGCAAAACAGCGTAACGGTTATTTTTTCTTTCATAGCAATTGTAATTCATTTTTAGTCAAAAAAAAAGCCTTTCTCGTTTATAGAGAAAGGCTTCATGGTTATGCATAACATCCTAACTCGTCAATAAAAACGAATAATAATAATGATGTTAATAATAATAGTGTTTTGATTCATATTTTAAAAAAAACCTCCCAATTGGGAGGTTCTATATTGTTAATACTATACAGCGCCTCACATTCTCAT
>NZ_MTCA01000025.1:0-25505 GCF_002150205.1 Flavobacterium sp. FPG59
ATAATTAACTGATTGAAATTTCTCATTTAAATATATGTTGTAAATTTGCAAAGAATTTAAAAATCATAAAATAATGAAAAATTTAATGTTTGCATTAGTTTTTGCAGGTGCAGTTTCTTCTGTAAATGCTCAAACTGAAACTAAAGAAGTAAAAAGTACAGATTACAACAAATGGTCTATTGAATTAGCTGGTGGTGTTAACAAACCACAAAGACCATTAGGATCAGGTTACTTTACTTCAACTCCAAGCCCTTATGTTGCAGATCTAGGTGTACGTTACATGTTTAACAATAAATTTGGTTTGAAAGCTGATTTTGGATACAACAGTTTTGAAGGAAAAAGTAACTCTGCTAATTTTGACACAAAATATTACAGAGCAAACCTTCAAGCAGTAGCAAACTTAGGTAGAATTATGAGCTTTGAAACTTGGACTAATACAATTGGTTTATTAGGTCATGCTGGTTTTGGTTTAGCTCAATTAGAAGATCAAAATTCTGCTTTAAAAGACAGAATGGGTAATTTTATGGCAGGTGTTACAGGTCAAATTAAATTATCTAACAGAATTGCGCTTACAGGTGATTTCACAACGATCCTTAATGCTGCACAAGATGCAACTTTTGATGCTTCTTCTTCAACTTCAAACGCAAGAGGATTCTCTGGATTGATGTTCAACGGTACTGTAGGTTTAACAGTTTACTTAGGTAAAAATGAAAAACATGCTGACTGGGTACTTGATAACAACAGCGAAATTGACAAATTAAAGCAAAAAATTGCTGATATCGAAACTTCTATGTTAGATACAGATAAAGATGGTGTTGCTGATTATTTAGATCAAGAGCCTAACACTATTGGTGGTGTAATGGTTGATACTAAAGGTAAATCTATTGACTTGAACAACAACAATGTTCCTGACGAATTAGAAAGCTATTTATTGAAAACTTACGGAAACAACACTGATAAATCAGCTATCGTAAACAACAGTACATTAATTAAAAACTTAATCAACGAAGGTTACGTAAGTACTTATTTTGATTATAATAAATCTACTCCTACAAACGTTTCTACTGAAGGAATTGATTTTATCTTGACTTACTTAAGAAACAACCCATCTGCATCAGTTGACATTATTGGTCATGCTGACGAGTTAGGAAGATCTGAGTACAATGATAAATTATCTACAGCAAGAGCTAACAGCGTAAAAGACGTTTTAGTTAAAGCTAATGTTGATGCTTCAAGATTGAACGTTGTTGCAGCTGGTGAAGATGCTTCAGTAGCAAAAGATTCAGATGCAGCTAGAAAATTAGTAAGAAGAGTTACTTTCAGAGTAAAATAATTCTCCACTTATAATTGCTTAAAAGCCCTAAAGGAAATTCTTTTAGGGCTTTTTTTATATTTAACAATCAAAGAAATTAGAAGTGCATGGCTGAATTAAAAATTAGCAATACTTTTGAAAAAAAATTAATTCCATCCCCTTTGAAACAACTATTAGATATCGATAATTGGTCGCGTAAAGAACATTTTCAATTCTTTAAACAATTTGAAGAGCCTTTTTTTGGAGCAACTGTACAAATTCATTGTTCACTGGCTTACGCCAAAGCTAAAACGCTAAACACTTCCTTTTTTAGCTACTACCTTCACAAAACACTTTTGGCAGTAAATGCCATAGAACCTTTTAGATATCGCATTGACGGGGAAACCGTTGTAATACACAATCACATCAATGCATCAGCAACGATAGGAAGAGAAGACGGGACTTTTGGCTTTTCTTTGATTGAATTCGACCCAGATTATACTGTTTTTGAAACCAATACCGCCACAGAAACTGAACGTATACAAACCACCACAGGACTTTTTACCCGAACTTTTAATGATGATAATGTCATCCATTTCTCGGCGATTCCTTGGTTGGATTTTACTTCTTTATCACATGCAAGAAGTTTTAGTTTTCCTGACAGTTGTCCAAAAATCTCTTTTGGAAAAATGACAATTGATAGCAGTGGAAAAAAAACCATGCCCATGTCCATACACGTTCACCACGGATTAATCGACGGCTTACACCTAGGCCAATTTGTGGATTACTTTCAAGAATTGATGAACCAGTAAGCTAAGCATCGTTTGAGTTTAATACATTTAACTAAAAGTCATTTTCCGACATGTTCCCAATAGCATTTCATCCTATTTACCAGCATCCGTTACCAGAAGGACATCGGTTTCCCATGCTTAAATACGAACTGCTTCCGCAACAATTGTTGCATGAAGGAACCGCTTTGCCAACTGACTTTTATAAACCCGAAACTTGCGATTTAGCTCCGGTTTTAGCTATTCATCAAAAAGAATATGTCACAGATTTATTAGATCTTACATTAGATGCAAAAGCAGTACGTAAAATTGGCTTTCCACTTTCAAAAGAACTTGTAGAACGCGAACTCATCATTGCACAAGGAACTATTTTTGGAGCACAAAAATCAATTGACACGAAAGTCTCATTCAATATTGCAGGAGGCACGCACCACGCTTACACAGATCATGGCGAAGCATTTTGTTTATTAAACGACCAAGCCATTGCAACACAATTTTTATTGGACACTAAACTCGCCAAAAAGATTTTAATCATTGATTTAGATGTACATCAGGGTAACGGAACTGCTGAGATTTTTCAAAACAATTCAAAAGTATTTACATTTTCTACACATGGCAAGACAAATTATCCGTTCAAGAAAGAAACGTCAGATTTAGACATTGCATTTGACGATGGAACAACCGATGCTGAGTTCTTGCAAACCCTAGCAACTGTAATTCCGCAATTGATAGAAACGCAAAAACCTGATTTCATATTTTATTTGGCGGGTGTCGATATTTTGGCCACAGATAAACTAGGAAAATTAGGCTGTACCCTTGATGGTTGTAAAAAACGAGATGAATTGGTTTTTGAATTGTGTTCCAAATACCAAATTCCAGTACAAGTTTCAATGGGTGGCGGCTACTCTCCCGATATAAAAACCATTATTGAAGCCCATGCCAATACGTATCGCGTGGCAAAAGATATTTTTTGAAGCTATTAAAAATTGTAAAATCTCTAAGCCATATTCTGTCTTTATTATTTCACTTTAAAGAAAAAAAAAAGCACGGACCTCACTTAAGTGATCCGTGCTTTTTAAAAAGTTAGGAATACTATTTCCCTAGAAGTAATACTTCACTTGCTACTATTTCGGTAATATAGCGCTTTTCACCGTTTTTATCCTCGTAAGTTCTATGAGATAACTTAGCCTCTACGCCTATTTCTCTTCCCTTTGTTACATATTTTTCAATAATCTCAGCTGTTTTTCCCCAAGCAGTAACTCGGTGCCACTCTGTTTGTTCTACTTTGTCTCCGTTTTCTTTATAATACACATCATTTGTAGCGATGCTCACGGTAGCTAATTTTTTTCCTCCTTCAAGTGTTTTAACTTCTGGATCTTGACCTACTCTTCCGATTAATTGTACTCTGTTTTTCATGGCGTGTAAATTTAATAATTGGTGTTTATGTTTATTTGTCAAAACGTTCATTCGAATCAACAGGGCAAAGATGCGACAGTTTCAAAACAAGAATCGGTTGCTAACTATTTACTTTCGGTTGTAACTATTTGTAACCGTTTGTAAATGTTAAAAAAAAAGCTATATTTGTTGTAAATCAATTTATTATGCAAGCCAAAATTAACAAAGTAGAATTACGAAATCTGAAATTTGACGACTACAAAGAACTTAAAAAATCTATGGTAGAGTCCTATCCAGAAATGACGGGTTCTTACTGGCGAGAACATCACATTGAGAAATTATTGAGTATTTTCCCAGAAGGTCAGCTCGTGATTTTAGTAGATGGTAAAGTTGTTGGCTCTGCATTGTCCCTTATCGTTGATGAAAATTTAGTCGATAAAAATCATAACTACTCAGACATTACCGGAAAATATACCTTTTCTACCCACAATCAAAAAGGCGATATTTTATACGGAATAGACGTTTTTATTCACCCCAATTACAGAGGTCTGAGACTGGGAAGAAGACTTTATGACGCCAGAAAAGAGCTGTGCGAACAATTGAACCTAAAAGCTATTGTTTTTGCAGGGCGAATACCTAATTACGGCAAACACGCCGACACACTAAGCCCAAAAGATTATATTGATAAAGTGAAAAGAAAAGAAATGCACGATTCAGTACTTTCTTTTCAATTAAGCAATGATTTTCACGTAATCCGAGTCATGAAAAATTATCTCGAAGGCGATACAGATAGCAAAGAATTTGCTGTTTTACTGGAGTGGAACAACATTTATTATGACGAAAGCCCTAAGCTAATCAACCTTGCAAAAAGCGTTATCCGTTTAGGACTTGTACAATGGCAAATGCGCCAATTGAATAATCTTGAAGCCTTATTTGAACAATGTGAGTTTTTTGTAGATGTTGTATCCGGTTACGGTAGTGATTTTGCGCTATTTCCAGAACTTTTTACGGCTCCTTTAATGGCCGATTACAATCATTTATCTGAGGCCGAAGCCATAAGAGAACTAGCCAAACATACAGATCCCATTCACAAACGATTTCAAGAATTAGCCATTTCATACAACATCAATATCATTACGGGTAGTATGCCGTACCTGGACAATGGCACTCTATACAATGTTGGTTTCTTGTGTAAAAGAGACGGAACCTCTGAAATGTATGCCAAAATCCACGTTACACCTAATGAAGTACAACATTGGGGAATGACGGGTGGCTCTACCATCAAGACTTTTGATACAGATTGTGGCAAAATAGGAATCATGATTTGCTATGATGTGGAATTTCCAGAGCTCTCCCGCTTGATGGCTGATGAAGGTATGAACATCTTATTTGTTCCTTTCTTAACCGATACACAAAACGCTTACACACGCGTGAAGCATTGCGCACAGGCACGAGCCATAGAAAACGAATGTTATGTTGCCATTGCTGGTTGTGTAGGGAATTTGCCTAAAGTGAACAATATGGATATTCAATACGCACAATCGGCCGTTTTTACGCCTTCAGACTTTGCTTTTCCTAGTAATGGAATCAAAGCCGAAGCAACACCAAATACCGAAATGACCCTTATTGTAGATGTAGACTTAGATTTGCTAAAAGAATTGCATGAGCACGGCAGTGTTCGCATCCTTAAAGACCGTAGAACTGACTTATACGACATCAAAAAAATAAATCCATGAATAAAACCTGTTTAGAATGCGGAGAAAAAATTGTGGGACGCGAGGACAAGAAATTTTGTAGTGATGGTTGTCGCAATGCTTACAATAATAAAATAAACAAGGATAGCACCAATTACATGCGCAACATCAACAACAGGTTGCGCAAGAACTATCGCATTTTATCTGAATTAAATACCGAAGGAAAATCAAAAACTACCCGTGCAAAACTAGTAAGCAAAGGGTTTGATTTTGAATATTTTACCAATATACTTCAAACTAAAACAGGAAACACCTACTATTTCCTCTATGACCAAGGCTACATGGTTTTAGAAAATGATTATTATATGCTCGTTAAAAAAGATATCTAAATACCACAACCCCAAAATCTATTAACCAAAAATGAAAAAAGATTTTTCTTCAATTTACATGAGTGCTTTTATTCTTGTTGTATTAGCGGCACTATATTACACCATGATGCCGCAATTTACTTCAGACAAGGACACATCACTAGTAGATTTTTCTGCAACACGGGCTTTTGAGCAAGTAAAAGCAATAGCACAAAAACCCCATTATGTTGGATCCAAAAACCATGAAATAGTAGCTAGCTATTTACAACAAGAACTAGAAAGTTTAGGTCTAGAAACCACCATTCAAGAGGGTTATACACTAAGTGATTGGGGAAATCTTGTATATTCTAAAAATGTTTTAGCACGTATAAAGGGATCTTCAAGTTCTAAAGCACTCTTACTCCTTTCTCATTATGATAGTGCACCACATTCTTACTCACCAGGCGCTAGTGATGCCGGATCAGGAGTAGCAACTATTATTGAAGGAATTAGAGCTTTTTTGTATACCAAAACACCTCATAAAAATGACATCATCATCATGTTTTCTGATGGTGAAGAATTAGGGCTTAACGGCGCTGCACTTTTTGTAAACCAGCACAAATGGGCCAAAGATATAGGAGTCGTTTTAAACTTTGAAGCAAGAGGTACATCAGGACCAAGTTATATGCTCATGGAGACTAATGCTGGCAATGCTTCATTAGTAAAAGAATTTGCCGAGGCCAAAACCACATTTCCAGTATCAAACTCTTTGATGTACAGCATTTATAAAATGCTACCTAACGATACTGATTTGACTGTGTTTAGAGAACAAGGAAACATACAAGGGTACAATTTTGCCTTTATAGACGATCATTACAATTACCACACCACTCAAGATGATACTGCCCATCTTGATATAAACACGCTTGCCCATCAAGGTACGTATTTGATGCCTTTGCTAAAACATTTTTCCAATACAAATTTAAACAAACCAGTATCTCAAGAGGATTTTGTTTATTTTAGTTTGCCTTACACTTTTGTTTATTACCCATTTAGCTGGACTATTCCAGTGGTCATTGGCTGCTTTGTAATGCTGGTATTTTTTATATTCATAGGAAGAGCTAAACATCTATTAACATTTCAAGATATTAGCAAAGGATTTATTCCTCTTTTTGGATCGCTGCTTACAGCAGGACTTGTTACCTTTTTAGGTTGGAAACTTCTCCTAATACTTTATCCTCAATACAACGATTTGCTTAACGGGTTTACCTATAACGGTCATGAATACATTGCTGCATTTGTTTGCCTATCAATGGCTATAACCATGGCGTTTTATGCACGGTTTTCAAGTACTAAGATCACCATAAGTCATTATGTAGCACCACTTACGCTATGGATTATTATCAATGGTTTACTAGCGGTGTACTTACCAGGTGCAGGATTTTTAATAGTTCCTGTTTGTTTTGGACTCCTCGTTTTTGGGATATTTGTTCTTACTCAAAAATCTAATAAAACAGTCAACTTACTATTGAGTATTCCAGCTTTATTGATCATTACTCCTTTTATCCAAATGTTTCCAGTGGGATTGGGATTAAAAGTACTTTTTGGCAGTGCAGTGTTAACTGTATTAGCGGTAGGTATTCTTTATTTTGTTTTTGGGACTTACGCCAAAAAAGGAATTTGGTCTGCAGTATTTCTGATGGTATCTGTTGGTTTTTTTGCCAAAGCACATTATGATTCTGGTTATGAATTTGGCAAAGCCAAATCAAACAGTTTGCTCTATGTATATGATTCTGATAAAAAGACGGCAAAATGGGCCACGTATGACAGTAATCTTGACTCGTGGACCAAAACGTATTTGGGCAATAATCCGGAAATAGCTTCAACACTTAATGAACTTCCTTTGTTTAGTAAATACAACTCCGGTTTCACCTACACGACTACTGCGCCCGTAAAAAAAATTGCTCCACCTACAGTTACTTTTATTTATGATAGAACTATTGGTGCCAAAAGGTATTTAAAAATCCAAATAGCTCCAAATAGAAATGTAAACCGCTACGATGTGTTTGCCAATGAAGGTATGAAAATCAAGAACTTTATAGCTAACGGAACAACAGCAGTAGATCACAAAAAAGGAAATTACGAACGAAAAGGCAAAAAAATTGTTAGCTATTATGTAGTAAACAATGCTCCGCTAGTACTGCAATTTGAGATAGAATCTGGAAATAAATTTGATATGGAATTGCTAGAAAGCTCTTTTGATTTAACCACAAACCCGGTATTTCAACTAGCAAAAAGAGAGAACTGGATGATGCCTACACCCTTTGTTTTAAATGACGCAGTTGTCATCAGACAAAAAATAAAACCTAGTCCTGTTGTTGTAATTCCGCCAGTGAAACTCAAAATACCTATTGGCTACAGCCGATACAAAAAACAATCCGTACAAGACAGCTTAACAATAAAGTAAGCACAAAATCATGACAAAAATTAGCATTTTAGGTTGCGGCTGGCTCGGTTTACCTTTGGCGAAAGCCTTATTGAAAAAAAACTATGAGATAAATGGATCAACAACATCTGCAGAGAAATTACAAATTCTGGCAGATGCTGGAATAAATCCTTTTTTAATATCGCTCCATGAGCATTCTATATCTGGTAACATTACTGGTTTACTGCAAGATTGTTCTACTTTAATACTAGATATTCCTCCTAAGCTTAGAGGAGCTGAAACTGAAAATTTTGTTTCCAAAATTAGAAATCTAATTCCTTATATTGAAAAAGCTGCTATAAAAAACGTTCTTTTTATTAGTTCTACTTCGGTTTACGGGGACCAAAAAACACTGGTTACTGAAGAAACAATTCCTCAGCCAGATACAGAAAGTGGCAAGCAATTGCTGGCAACCGAACAACTTTTACAAAGCTATATTGATTTTAAAACTACAATAGTTCGTTTTGGAGGCCTCATTGGCGCCGATCGTCATCCCATAAAATTCCTAGCGGGCAGAGAAAATTTAGAAAACCCAGATGCTCCCATAAACTTAATTCATCAAGAGGATTGCATAGGAATTATCAACGCAATTTTGTCACAACAGGTTTGGGACGAAACCTTTAATGCAGTTACACCATATCATCCTAGCAGAAAGGAATATTACACTCAAAAAGCGGTAGACTATGATTTGGCTTTGCCAAAATTTGAACAACAAGGTCTAATTTCTGGAAAAACTATTTCAAGTACTAAAACCGAATCGGTTTTAAAGTATACTTTTGCACAACCAAATTTATAATGTGAAAACTAAAATTAAGAACGCTTTTTCGTCAAGAGTAAACGCTATTGGATTGCCCATTTTGGCCTTATGTTGGGTCAGTTTTTTTTGGGGAACCACCTGGATCGCCTCAAAAGAAGGCGTAAAACACATGCCCGCCCTGCAGCTCGTAGCCATTAGGCAGTTTTTAGGAGGATTCCTTTATATTTCTTATTTCTTGTTCAAAAAAACGCCATGGCCCAAGGGAAAACAATGGAAAACCATCATCATCCTGAGCTTTTTAAACTTTGTTTTGAGCAATGCATTAAGTACATGGGGCGTGAAGTACATCAGCAGTGGTCTTGGTGCCATTATTGGGGCGTGTGTCCCGTTATGGATTGTCATTATCTCTTTCTTTCAAGGAGAGCGCTTGTCTAAGTTTTCTATTCTAGGTTTAATAATTAGTTTTAGTGGCGTATGCGTCATTTTTTATGATCACTTAGCAGATTTTTTAATTCCCGATTTTAAATTTGGTATCATAATCTCCATCATTTCTACTTTAACATGGGCTTTTGGAACCTTATATACCAAGCAGAAAGCAGCTAGTTTCAATCCGTACTTTAGTTTAGGAATCCAAATGTTTTTGTCTAGCATTTTAGTGTTTGCTTATACAGGTGCCGCAGGAATATCGGTCCCATTGCATGAGATACCAGCAATTTCATGGTGGTCTATTGCGTATTTGGTTATTTTTGGATCGGTTCTTACTTTTATTGCCTTTATTTATGCGCTGCAACATTTACCGGCATCTATCAGTAGTGTTTACTCGTACATTAACCCAATTATTGCCGTATTGCTTGGCGCTATAATCTTTGGGGAAACTCTAAATGCAGCCATTGCCATAGGTGGTAGCGTAACTTTATTTGGGTTGTATTTAGTAAATTACTCCTTGCGAAAAGCACGCGCAAAAGAATAAAACCACCAAAAATTTACAACACTAATTCTTGATTTTAGGAGCAGGCGAGCATCTTATCCAGTCGTTTTGTCCTGCTGTACGCTACAATCTCCTGTGCCATCCCGAAGTTTCGGGACTGGCACAAGAGGATTTCCGCTGCCATCAGGGCTAGAAAGATCGTATCGGTTTTCAGTAGGTAACTAAACCCGATCATCTTGCCAGCACACAATACAAAATCAAACGAAGGAAGTCCTTTGGTACGTAAACGGAGACACCTAACAGGTTTTTGAAACCTGTTAGGTGTTTGCAATTAGTTGAAAAGAAGTTTTAGTCGCCACATTGAGTAAAAGCCAGATGTAGTTATGGTTCCTACTGCGCTCGAACTAACAACATATTCTTCTTTAAGTTTTTGTTACATCGAGAGCAGTCGAGATGCGGCATTGGTTTTTTAACCGTTATTTATCTTACATTTGTATAGTTACAATACCAAACCAACCAAAAAAACCTTTTATGCAGCACAATTTATGTAAAAACTGCGACCGTACCTTTGAAGGGCAATTTTGTTCGTATTGCGGACAAAAATCAAGCGTAAGCGAATTGAACATGCATGATTTAATTCATGAATTTTGGCACTCCATTACCCATACCGACAAAGGGATTTTAAAATTGGTGAAAGATTTATTTCTGCATCCTAAAAAAGTGTACCACGGTTATTTTGCTGGTCAACGTAAAACTTATTTTAGTCCAGTAACCTTTTTTTTAATCACCGCTACATTACTACTTCTTATTGGTTATAAAATATACGATTATGAAGATGCGGTACATATGGCCAACAATCCTTACGGCTATAATGAATTTGGTAAAACCGTATTTGAAGCAACCAAATTTAGGTCATTGTTTACCATTCCGTGTGCCGTTTTAGTAACTTGGTTACTGTTTCGAAAGCAGTTTAATTTTGCTAAAAATGTGGTTTTTTGGATCTATTTTAATGCCTTGCTGTTTACCATAGACCTTATTGTATCGCCTTTGTATTTCCCTTTTATATTACACAAAGCTACTATCGAATTGTATGTATTGTTTATAGGCTATGCCTTCTTGTTTTGGCATGTACTTGTGGTGTTTACCAATAAAAAATGGACCGATTACTTGCTTAGTTTCTTGGTAGTAAATTGTTTTCACATCATCAACTACGTTACGATCTACCTGTTACTGTTTGGAACAAATATTTTTGAACAAACCAAGACCAATAATGTGTTCGAATTTTTGATTCATCTGTATACGTTTTGATCTTAAGCCTAAGTTGAGACCTAACGCGTTTTAGAAACCTGTTAGGTCTTTACAAATCCCAGTTGCTGATTTTGTAATGAAAACAAAACGAACTATCGTAGCCCCGATGGAAGCGGCATCTCCCGATTTAGAAAAACAAGGCTTTTTTGCCGTAGTTTTTATTTATCGGGAATATAGCGTACAGCGGGACAAGTAGTGTACGGAGCAAAAAAGTGCTACTCCTAAAAAACACCTTTCAAATCATTAAAATTTGACTTGAGGCCATAAAAAAACCCATTCGCCTAAACGAATGGGTTTTGCATTTATAAGATACTGTCTTACCAGATTCTTACACGCTTTTCAGGTGCAATGTACATACCATCATTTTCTTTGATATCAAAAGCTTGATAAAAAGTATCGATGTTTTGCAAAGGCACATACGCACGGTACATTCCTGGAGAGTGCGGATCAGTTTTTACTTGGTTTTTCAAAGCCTCATCACGCATTTTTGAACGCCAGATCGTTGACCAAGAAATAAAGAAACGCTGCTCAGGAGTGTATCCATCAATCAAGCCTGGATTTCCGTTTTCTTTCAAGTACAATTGTAAACCATCATAAGCTGCATTTACACCACCTAAATCACCTATGTTTTCACCTAGTGTAAATTTACCATCTACAAAAGTTCCTGGCAATGGCTCTAATGCGCTATACTGTGCAGCCAAAGCTCCTGTTAAAGCTGAGAATTGTTTTAAATCATCTGCAGTCCACCAGTCAACTAAGTTTCCGTCAGCGTTGTAACGCGATCCTGAATCGTCAAAACCATGTGAAATTTCGTGACCGATAACGCCACCAATTCCGCCATAATTCACAGCCTCATCAGCTTGGTAGTTGTAAAACGGTGGTTGTAAGATAGCTGCTGGGAAAACAATCTCATTATTTGATGGATTGTAATATGCATTTACGGTTTGTGGTGACATGCCCCAACGCTCTTTATCTACTGGTTTGTTCAACTCAGCAATGTTTTCTTGAAAACGCCATTTAGCCATGCTCAAAGCATTTGAAAAAAAGCTTCCTCCTTCTTCTGGACTCTTGATTGTTAAAGCAGAATAGTCTTTCCACTTGTCAGGATATCCAATTTTGATTCGGGATTTGTTCAATTTAGCCAAGGCGCTTACTTTAGTTTCAGCTGACATCCAAGACAAGTTATTGATTCTGTTTTCGAAAGCACTGAAAATGTTTTTGATCATTTTTTCTGCTTTGGCTTTGGCCTCAGCCGGAAATTTTTTCTCTACGTATAATTTTCCTAAAGCTTCACCAACCGTTCCATTGATTGTTTGAAGTGCTCTTTCATCACGTGGTCTTTGGCTTACCGCACCCGTTAAGGTTTTTCCGTAAAACTCAAAGTTGGCGTTTTCAATATCGGTAGATAGTTGGCTTGAAGCTCTGTTTAATAAACTCCAACGCATGTAAGCTTTCCAATCGTCAACTTTGTTTTCTTTCAACATCGTTTCAAGCGCTACCATGTATTTAGGTTGTGATACAATTACGGTATCAACTTTTGCCAAACCAATTTTTGTAAAATAATTATTCCAGTTGATTGATGGCGTTAATTTACTCAACTCTGCTAAAGTCATTGGATTGTATGACTTACGACGGTCTCTGCGCTCTACTCTGTCTAATCTTGGTTTAGACATTGCGATTTCAAGCGCTAAAATTTTCTCCGCATTTGCCTGAGCTACGGCTGGCTTATCGCCGAGAAATTGCAACATTTTAGCAACGTGAAGCACGTATTTTGCACGTTTTTCTTTAGAGTCGGCATCTTCAGAAACATAATAATCTCTGTCTGGCAAACCTACTCCACCAGGGCCTACATTAATTACATTTCGGCTGCTATTTTTAGCATCAGTACCTACACCTGCTCCCATAAACCCAATACCACCAATTGGTTCCATTTCGATTAATAATGCTTCAAGATCTTTAGCATTTTTAACCGCATCAATTTTTTTAAGGAAAGGTTTCAATGGCGCAATCCCCATTTTGTTACGACCAACGGTGTCCAAAATAGACTTGTACAAATTAATCGCTTTACCTTGATCGGTATTTGATTTGTAAGTTGGGTTCGTGGCTGCTTCTTTTAAAATAGCTAACGCATCCGCATCTGTTCTTTGACGCAATTCATCAAAACTTCCCCAACGGGTTCTATCAGCTGGAATGGCAGTGTTGTCTAACCAAGTTCCGTTTACGTAACGGAAGAAATCGTTACTTGGCTTCACTTTTTTGTCCATGTAATTCACATTAATCCCTGGCTCCTTAGCCGCAGGATTACTTTGGGCTTGACCCACTGCAAAAGCCATCATTGCAGGAATCACAAAAAGCAATTGCTTATTGTTGGTTTTTTTCATTTTAATTAGTTTTTTAGTTAAGTAAACAAAGCTATTAATAAATTTACTGACAATTAAAGTTTCCTCAGATTATCACAAAACATTTTGGTTTGACACAAAAATTTGAAAAAGGTTTAAACTCTAAACCTCTTTTTTTAGTCTAAGAACAAGTTTAAACTAAAAATAAAACTCTGTTAATTACAATACAAAACAATTTGCATTTGTGTATTTTTGCACCAAAATAGAACTATGTTAGAAATCTTAAAAAAATACCGTTTGTTTCTAGGAATTTTCGGTTTGCTTTCGGTCATTATTTTATCCCTTTTCTACTCGGCATTAAAGCCTGCAAAATCACTACCTATTTACAATCCAGCTGATGTTAATCCAGAACTAGTAGACAGCACAGTCCAATACAAAAGTAAATACCATACTATTGCTGATTTTTCGTTTGTGAACCAAAACGGCGACACGATTACTCAAAAAGATTATGAAGGAAAAATTTATGTAGCCGATTTCTTTTTTACTACCTGCGGTTCAATTTGTCCGAAAATGTCAGTGAATCTAGAAGAAGTTCAAAAAGCTTTTGCCACAAATCCTAAAGTTAAATTACTCTCACATACCGTATTTCCTGAAACGGATAGCGTTCCTGTGCTTAAGGCTTACGCCAAAAAACACAATGTAATCGATGCCAAATGGAATTTAGTTACCGGCGATAAAAAAGAAATTTATGCCATGGCTAGAAAATCGTACTTAGCTGTAAAATTAGGCAAACCAAGCGAATTGTATGATATGGTTCACACCGAAAATTTTGTTTTGGTAGATACTAAAAGACGAGTTCGTGGTTTTTATGACGGTACCAATAAAGAAGACATAAAACGCTTAATTGAAGATATCCGTTTTTTAACAGAAGAATAGCTTAACACACTTACAAATACGCACACAACCTGTTTAGAGCAACGATTTTATCGGCATTTGTATAATTTAATAATTGTTATCTCAATGAATTGTGTTTGCTATAAAATGTGTATTTTTGCAATCTTAATTCAATCTAAATAAGGTTTGCAAACAACGATACATTCTCTCAAAAAAGGCGAAAAAGCCATAATCAAAGACTTTGATATTGATACCGTTCCATTAAAATTACTGGAAATGGGTTGCTTGCCTGGCAACATGGTCGAACTGTTACAAGTTGCCCCTTTTGGTGATCCTTTGTTTTTAAATATCAATGGTTCGCATGTGGCTATTAGAATTGAAACCGCTAAAGAAATTGCAGTTGACCTATTAAAAACCGACCTATGGTAAGCAAACAAAACATCAATGTAGCCTTAATTGGCAACCCTAATGTGGGTAAAACTTCAGTTTTTAATCAGCTTACAGGATTGAATCAACAAGTAGGGAATTATCCCGGAATTACCGTTGAAAAAAAGATTGGTTTTTGCAAATTATCCAACAATATCAAAGCCAACATTCTCGATTTACCTGGAACATACAGCTTGAATGCCAGTTCTATTGATGAAAATGTGGTTATTGAATTGCTACTCAATAAAAATGATAAATTGTATCCTGACGTAGCGCTTGTAGTTACCGATGTGGAAAATTTAAAACGTAACTTGTTACTTTTTACCCAGATAAAAGATCTTGAAATTCCGACGATTCTTGTCATTAACATGGCTGATCGTATGAAGTTCAAAGGAATTTCACTTGACATTCCTTATCTAGAGAAACATCTAAACACCAAGATTGCATTAATCAGTTCACGTAAAGGCTATGGAATTGAAGAATTGAAGCAGCTAATTGTAAGTTTCAAAACCATTTCGAGCGAACCATGCTTAAATGCTTCGGTTATCGATCCGGATTATTTCAATAGTTTACGCAAAGCATTTCCCAATCAGCTTTTATACAAATTATGGTTGGTAATTACGCAAGATGTGAACTTTTTGAACTTGGATAGAAATGAAATTCGCAGCTCATTTACCAAATCACATTCTGATTTAAAACGCTTACAGCAAAAGGAAACTATCAAACGCTATCAATTTATTAACGATGTGTTGAAGGTAGGTTTAAAAGTAGATAGCAGCGTAGCCAAAGATTACCGCAGCCAGCTTGATCGCGTGCTTACACACAAAGTTTGGGGTTATGCGATTTTCTTTTTGATTTTGTTTGTCATCTTTCAATCTATTTTTGAATGGTCAAAAATTCCGATGGATTTCATAGATACCTCTTTTGCCTCATTGAGTTCGCTCGCGGCAGAGCAGTTGCCAGCCGGTGTTTTAACTGACTTAATTTCGCAAGGAATTATTCCTGGTATTGGAGGAATTTTAATTTTTATACCTCAAATTGCCTTCTTGTTTATGTTTATTTCCATCCTTGAAGAAAGCGGCTACATGAGTCGTGTAGTGTTTTTGATGGATAAAATCATGCGCAAATTTGGACTTTCAGGTAAAAGTGTAGTGCCGCTTATTTCAGGAACTGCCTGTGCTATTCCAGCAATTATGGCTACACGTAATATCGAAAATTGGAAAGAGCGATTAATTACTATTTTGGTAACACCATTCACCACTTGTTCGGCTAGACTACCTGTTTACGCGATTATTATTGCCTTAGTAATTCCTGACGAACGCTTGTTCGGATTTTTAAACATGCAAGGAATGACCTTGATGTTGTTGTATTTGTTGGGATTTGGGATGGCTATTTTCTCGGCTTATATCTTGAATAAAATTCTGAAAATACAAAGTAAAACGTATTTTGTAGTTGAAATGCCGAATTACAAATTGCCTTTGTTTAAAAATGTAGGTATCAATGTAATCGAAAAAACAAAAGCTTTTATATTTGGCGCTGGTAAAATTATATTGGCTATTTCAATCGTGCTTTGGTTTTTGGCATCTTACGGACCTGGAGAAAAATTCAACAAAGCGGAAGAAATTGTTACTCAAAACACCATCAACAAACCATTATCGCCTACTGATTTTGAAAATGCAGTTGCCTCACAAAAATTAGAAAATTCCTATATTGGTATTATGGGTAAAACCATTGAACCTGTTATCTCTCCATTAGGTTACGACTGGAAAATTGGTATTGCTATCATCAGTTCGTTTGCGGCCCGAGAAGTATTTGTAGGAACGCTTGCAACCATTTACAGCGTTGGCGGTAGTGAGAACGAAGTGACTATAAAAAACAAAATGGCAGCCGAAATCAATCCTGCTACGGGCCAAAAAGTATTTAATTTTGCCTCTGGAATTTCGTTGCTTTTGTTTTACGCTTTTGCTATGCAATGCGCTAGTACCTTGGCTGTAACAAAAAAGGAAACTAACTCATGGAAATGGCCTGCAGGTCAGCTTTTATTCATGTCGGCCTTTGCTTATGCCGTTGCCTTGATTGCTTTTCAAATCTTGAAATAATTCAAAAATATCCCTTTACTAACTGAACAATCGTTAAATCGTAAATTTTATTATTTTTAATTTGTCTAAATAAGTTTCTCGTTTTATCTTTGCAGCATAGAATTAATCTAAATAAAAATGAGAAACAGTTTAGTAACAGCTGCAATACTTACCTCGGTATTTGCTTTTGCTCAAGAAAAAGAACTTACACAAGCACAAAAAGACAGTATTGCAAGAGCTAACTCTTTAATAATTGATTTACAAGAAGTAACCGTTACCCCATTTAAACAAAGCCCAGAAAGACAACCAGAAGTAAAAGGAACCGTACTTTTTTCAGGAAAAAAGAACGAAGTTTTAAAATTATCTGCATTTACCTCTAACTTAACTACCAACAATGCGCGTGAAGTTTTCTCACGTGTTCCAGGTGTAACTGTTTGGGAAAATGAAGGATCTGGAATTCAAATTAACATTGGAGTTCGTGGTTTAAGCCCTAACCGCAGCTGGGAATTAAACACCAGACAAAATGGTTACGATATCTCATCAGATGTATTTGGATACCCAGAAGCGTATTACAACCCACCGTTAGAAGCAGTAGAAAACATTGAACTAGTTCGTGGTGGTGCTTCATTACAATTTGGCCCTCAGTTTGGCGGAATGGTGAACTACGTTTTAAAACGCGAACAAAACAAAAAATTCAGCTTTGAAACTCAAAACACAGCCGGAAGCTATAACTTGATGAGCAGTTACAACGCAATTGGTGGTAAAATAAATAAGTTTTCATATTACGCCTACAACCACTCACGTAGTGCCGATGGATGGAGACAAAACAGCCAGTATAAAGTACGTAACTCTCACTTATTTTTAGAATATGCTTTTACAGATAAAACCAAATTATCAGCAGAATATACTAATATGGATTACCAAATGCAACAAGCAGGTGGTTTGACAGATGCGCAATTTGCTGAAAACTCAAGACAATCTTTTAGAGAAAGAAACTGGTTTGGAACTCCTTGGAATTTGTTTGCGTTAAATCTAGACACGCAACTATCTTCTTCTATAAAATCGAATACTAAACTTTTTGGTTTAATTGGTGAAAGAAATAGTGTTGGAAATACAGCAACACCAAACAATCCTGACACTAACGGCAATAGAAGAGTTGACCGCGATTTTTACAAAAATTTCGGAATTGAAAACAGAAACACTTATACGTACACCCTAGGCAAAAACAAAAACACTTTGGCATTTGGTGTACGAGCGTACCAAGCACAAACTCAAAGACAACAAGAAGGAGCAGGTACCGCAGGATCTGATTTCGACTTAAGTACTTCAGCAAAATATCCAAGAGACTTGCAATTTAAAACTCAAAACATTGCTTTTTTTGCCGAAAATCAATTTAAGGTGACCGATAAATGGAGTGTTGTTCCTGGAGTTCGTTTTGAGCACATCACCGCTGATGGAGAAGGTCGTTTTGGAATCACTTCTGGAAATGATGTTCCGTTTGAAAGCAAACAAATGGTTAGAAACAAACCTTTGTTTGGATTAGGAATGGAATATAAATTCGGCGCAACGAACTTATATGGAAATATCACACAAGCTTTTAGACCTGTTTTATTCTCAGATATTACACCGCCAGCTGTAACTGATGTGATAGACCCAAACTTAAAAGATGCCTCAGGATACAATGCTGATTTGGGATACCGCGGTGTTGTGAAAGGATTTTTGAACTTCGATTTTAGTGTGTTCTACTTGAGCTACAACAACCGTATTGGCGGCGTAAGACAATTTATAAATAATGATAACCCAACTCAAGGTACGTTCTTATTCAGAACCAACTTAGGAGAAACCGTAAACAAAGGAATTGAAGGCTTTGTAAACGTAAACATCACTAAATATTTTGGGGTTGAAAAAGAATTCGGAAACGTTGATTTATTTGTAACGACTAGTTTTATTGATTCTCGTTATACTGATTTTGAAATATTTACTGCATCAGGATCAGTGATTACAACCACTAACTTGAAAGGTAATCGTGTTGAAAACGCGCCACGTTACATTCACAATGTAGGTTTAAGCTATAGTACTGATCACTTTTCGTCTACTTTGCAATACAAAACTTCAGGTAAAGTATTTACAGATGCTAACAACACAGTTGCACCTTCAGCAAATGGTGTAACAGGATTACTAAACGGTTATGAAGTATTGGATTTATCAGCTGAATACAAGTTCTTAAAACGCTACAATGTTCGTTCTGGAATTAACAACTTATTGAACAAAGATTACGCTACCCGTAGAGCAGGTGGATATCCTGGACCAGGTATTTTACCAGGTGAAGGAAGAACATTCTTTGTATCTTTAGGAGCTCGTTTTTAACTACAAACAACAATAATACACACTCTTTAATTAGAAAGTGATTACAAACAAGAAAGCAACCTCTACAGGTTGCTTTTTCTTATCTTTACAATATGGATATTCAAGAAGTATTAGCATTTGCTACCTTAATCGTTGCAGTCGCTTTTTTAATCAAAAAATTCTTTTTCAAAAAGAAAGCAAAAGATAAAAATTGTGGAAGTTCTGACTGTGGCTGCAATTAAACTATTTGATGTAGCCTATTTCTATGACATAACCCGCAGGTTTGATTGAAGAACCTTCAACGGGATATGGCGTTACTCGCAGGCTTTCAATTTTTTGCTTTTCAACTGGCAAATATTTAGCGAACCATTTTTTATTAGCTTCCTTATTTTTTTCGTTAAAAACCAAAGTTGTTTCTTCAACTTGTTTCTGTCCATCAAAGACTTGCAGAACAGCACTTACCTCACCTGCCCAAATACAAGTAGTTCCTTTAGGGCAACGCGAGTCACTTTCGATCGCTTTTAAAACAAATTGAAAGCCTTTTTGACTGCGACATACTTTTTGCTTGACAGTAATTACTTTTACTTTAGCAGGCTTTTGGCTTTGAGCCAAAACTAAACTGCTAATCATTATAAAAAGGAATAGAATTGACTTTTTCATCTGTATTTATGAATTTGGTTCCTTTGTAAATGTAGATAACATTTAGCTCATTTTTTAAACCATTAAGAGAATTAAGATTCAAAAAGGCAATTGACCCTTAATTTTCTAACCTAGCGCCACATCCAGCACCATCATAACTATAAAACCTCCAATGAAGCCTAAAGTGGCAATATCAGTGTTTTTATCTTGTTGGGTTTCTGGAATTACCTCTTCAACCACCACAAAAATCATTGCGCCTGCAGCAAAAGCCAAAGCATAAGGTAAAATAGGGGTGAAAAAAGTAACCGCAAAAGCACCTAAAACAGCAGCAACAGGCTCTACTAAAGCAGATGATTGTCCGTAGAAAAAACTCTTCCAGCGGCTCATACCCATTCTGCGTAACGGCATAGCAACAGCAATTCCTTCGGGGAAATTTTGAATCCCAATACCAATTGCAAGTGTCAAAGCTGCACCTATCGAAGCCTCAGGAATTCCGGCAGCAACACCACCAAACAAAACACCAACCGCCAAACCTTCGGGAATATTGTGCAGCGTAATTGCAGATACCAATAATGTAGTACGTTGCCACGGCGACTTTACCCCTTCGGAAACTTTAAAATTAATGTGTAAATGAGGTAATACTTTGTCTATTCCAAAAATGAAAAGCGCACCAAGCGAAAAACCAAAAGCAGCAGGAATTACCTTTGCAAAACCTTCTCCGCCTGTCATTTCGATAGCTGGCGCCAATAAACTCCAAAAACTCGCTGCCACCATTACACCACCTGTAAAACCAAGCATACCATCAAGGACGGTTCGGTTCATGGTTTTGAATAAAAAAACAAACGAAGCACCTAGTGCAGTTAAAAACCACGTAAATAAACTGGCATAGAGCGCAGCCAAAATAGGATCAATACTGGTAAAATAATCAACTAACGATTGAAACATAATTATTGAATATAAATGTTACTAGCAATTTTTTGAGATACGGTAATTTCGTTCGCGCCCACACGAATGCGCAAAGAAGCATCGAAACTTTCTTTTTCTATAATTTCCACTTGAGAACCCAAAGCAATTTCTTGTTTGTCGAGGTATTTTAAAAAATCAGACGAAGTATCTTTTACACCCACACAAATTCCGACTCTACCTTTCTCGCATTCAGAAAGCAGTTGTTTTTCTATTTTAAAAATACGACCCTGAGCATCAGGAATTGGGTCACCATGGGGATCTTCGGTAGGATTACCTAAAAAATCATCCAACTTATTAATGAGTTTTTCGGATTTGATATGCTCTAATTGCTCTGCTAATTCATGTACCTCATCCCAAGCAAAATC
Source organism: Flavobacterium sp. FPG59 (assembly GCF_002150205.1). Lineage (NCBI taxonomy): Bacteria > Pseudomonadati > Bacteroidota > Flavobacteriia > Flavobacteriales > Flavobacteriaceae > Flavobacterium > Flavobacterium sp. FPG59. Next base: position 21,047 of record NZ_MTCA01000025.1, read on the forward strand.
GAGTTTTTCTACTAGAAATGTTTCCCACAAACGATGCTTTCGAACAATCATTTTGGCTGCTAACTTTCCTGTATCAGTAAGTGAAACTCCTTGGTATTTGATGTAATTGATGCAGTTCTTTTCGGCTAATTTCTTTAGCATATCAGTGACAGATGATGCTTTGGTATCCATCTTTTCAGCAATAGCATTTGTACTCACTGCTGCATTGTCAATAGCAGAAAGATGGTAAATCGTTTTTAAATAATTCTCTTCGGATAAAGTCATAACAAAAAATTAAGGCATGGCAACAACTTTTTTGCTCAACCGCATAAAAGTGCAAAACCTAGGTATTGACAAACTTACACAAAAAAGTTAATATAAAAAATTTTTAGACAAGTCTAAACTATAAAGAACACATTGGGCAAAGACCTGATAAGGTAAAATTAAAATCGTGTACCAAATAATTATCAGGAAGACTAAATACGGGCTTCACCTCATCAAGGCAAGTCACTGCTAAACATTTAATACAACTGAAATGTATGTGATTGTGCGTATGAGAGTGTTTCACATTATGATCGTGCTCATGCTCATGATGGCAACTTGCATACTTTATGGTACCGTCATGATTTACAATTTTATGAATCACATCCTCGGATACCAAACGATCCAAAACGCGGTAAATAGTAACCCGATCGCATACGTTTTGACTTAACGCCTGAATTTCAGTATGTGATAAAGCCACGGATGCGTTTTTAATGATCTCTAAAATGGTTGTTTTTGCTGTGGTATTGCGGCTTGCTTTCATATTTTAAAATATATTAATGCAACATTGTTGCATTTAGATAAAAACCATACATTTGCAACTTTATTGCATTAATCAAAGATACAAGAAAATGAAAAAATTAACAGCCTTAGCTCCAGATTTTTTGGGTGTAACTAGCGCTATTTTGTGTTTAGTCCATTGTTTAGCATTGCCTATACTGAGTATGTTTCCAGTAATGGTCAATCACAATCCCTATTTTGATTTACTATTTGCCTGCATTGGTCTTTGCGCAGCCATACCCGCACTGCGCGACGGGAAGACGATTGTTGCAGTCCTTTTAACCAGCTCGCTCACCCTTCTATTCCTAAGTATTTTACTGGAAATCATTTTTAATATCGACTCCACACTTATTTACATAGGTGCTTCAGGAATCATAGCGGCACACTTACTCAATTTTATAAACCAAAAACACACATGAAAAAATTACCCGTAACTGTATTATCTGGTTTTCTCGGAGCCGGAAAAACAACCTTGTTGAATCACATTCTTCATAATAAAGAGGGCTTAAAAGTTGCTGTAATCGTAAACGATATGAGCGAAGTTAATATTGACGCCAATTTGGTCAAAGCCGAAAATACCTTATCCCGTACAGAGGAACGATTGGTCGAGATGAGTAATGGTTGTATTTGTTGCACCTTACGAGAGGACCTCATGATCGAAGTGGAAAAACTAGCTAGGGAAGATCGCTTTGATTACCTATTGATAGAAAGTTCAGGTATTAGCGAACCCATTCCAGTAGCTCAAACTTTTTCATTTATCAACGAGGAAGAAAATATTGATTTATCTCATTTCAGCTACATAGATACGATGGTTACCGTGGTGGATGCCTTCAATTTCTTTAAAGATTTTGGTTCTGACCAAACCCTAAAAGCACAGAATTTATCTGATATTGAAAATGATAACAGAACCATCGTGAATCTACTAGTAGACCAGATAGAATTTGCAAATGTTATCATTCTAAACAAAACAGATTTGGTAAACGACAAAGAGCTCAAAACTCTAAAAGCAACCTTGCGTAAACTAAATGCAGGCGCTACATTGATAGAGTCCCAGTTCGGACGAGTTCCTTTAAACGCAATTTTAAACACCCAATTGTTTAATTATGAAGAAGCTGAGACATCTGCAGGCTGGATTCGTGAACTAGAAGGATTTCATACCCCAGAAACAGAAGCATACGGCATCAATTCTTTCGTTTTTAGAGAAGAGAAGCCATTTCATCCAGACCGATTGTGGGATTTTCTTTTGGAACAATTTCCCCAATCTGTTATCAGAAGTAAGGGGCTTTTTTGGATTGCATCACGAGCAGACCAAGCCATTAATTGGAGTCAAGCAGGTGGATCCAGAAAGGCCGAAGAAGCTGGAGTATGGTGGGCAAGTATGCCTCTTGGCGAAAGATTGACCTTCGGAAATTTTGTAGAATTTCAAGGTGTAATCGAAGAACGATGGACAGCAACGTTTGGCGATCGACTCAATGAACTCGTTTTTATTGGAATTGAAATGGACAAAGAGGCGCTACATACCCTCTTGCAAAACTGTATTTGTACTGATGAAGAAATACAATCCCTAAAGCAAGGCACTTTTTTAGCTGCAGATTCCTTTCCATTGGCAAGAACAACAACGCCTACAGCAACTTATGCAACTATGACTTAGCAATATTATTTCTTGAAAAAAGGAGGGCTTTTGTTCACCATTTCACTTAAAAAAACTGTTTACAAAATATTTATTGCAACATTGTTGCGTTATTAAAAATAATAAATATATTTGCAACACAATTGCATTAATGAAATGAAAAATTAAACACCTTACTTCATGAACAATCGAAAGCAGCACTTTTTCAAATTTTTTGCCCTCGTTTTTTCGGCCTTAGTACTTAACTCCTGCTCCAATACTGACGATGTGGTTGCACCAGCGAATGAAGGAGAGTTCATCACAACTGTTCGGTTACAATTTGTACCAACCACTGCTGGAAAAACCATTGTGCTTGAGTACAAAGACCTTGATGGCGAAGGAGCTAATGCACCACAAATTAGTATTAGCAGTCCTTTTGAGCGATCTAAAACCTACAATGGCAGCATAACATTTAGAGACGATCTAGCTATACCTGCAATAGATATTACGCCTGAGATAATAGCTGAAGCTACAGAGCACCAAATGTTTTTTCAAACAACAGGTACATTGCAACCCTTTACCTATTCTAAAAATCCAAGCAATTTTGATAAAAATGGCAAGCCACTAGGGCTCGAGTTTACATTTACAACTACCACTGCGGCAAGTGGCACTTTGAGAGCCAGCTTACGACACGGACCGAATAAAAATGCCTCAAATGTAGCTCTTGGCGACATTACCAATGCCGGTGGCGCAACAGATATTGAAGTTGATTTTCCAATCACAGTAGAATAGTAATTTTTAAAACTAAATAAAAAACAATAATGAAAAAATCTTTAGCCTATTTAGCAACGTTTGCAACCCTTGCTCTAGTCACACAATCCTGCTCGAATGACGACAACAACGATACGGTAGTTGACGAAAGCACAGCTGAATTCAAACACCTACGCGTTTTAATTTCAGATGAAACCACCACAGCACTGACCTTGGTAAATCCACTGCAAGGCAACAGCATTTCATTTGAAGCAAAACACCCTAAATCAGCTTTGTACACGAGTGCTTCTGGCCGTTTTGCAGGCATCATTCACCGCGAAAACAATTTAACAGAAACTTTCGATACTGGACTAGAGTTTCATGGTGATCATGTTGACATAAAAGGAACGCCAAAATTTGGTGCTTTAACAGGTATTTCATCTAAACCAACACACTTTAAAAGTAATTTTGGTGAAATCCTAACATTCAATGATGGTGATGGTACATTAACAGTAGGTTTAGAGTCGGAAATCCACAAAAATGGTGCTACAATGAAAACCATTACCACCGGATTAAGAGCGCATCATGGTGCTATGGCTGTTTTTGCGAATGGCACATATGCTATTACTGAAAAAGACAATTCTATTCCTGGAACACTTCCTGAGCGAGTAAAAATAATTGACAAAACTGGTAAAGAATTATTTGCCTCTACTATTGCAACCAAAGGAATCCATGGCAATGCAGCAGATGGTGATCAAGCTGTTTTTGGTTCGGCAAGCGGGATTTTGGTGGTAAAAAACAATGGAGAACAAAGTTTAATTCCACATCCTGAAGGTTTTGGAACTGCATGGTTTGGAACAATACTTGAAACCAATACCAAAGGTAAATTTGTCGGGTATACAGCTGCAAAAGGAGCGTACTTGATCGATGTTATTGCTAAAACAGTTAAACCAATAATTGAAAATACCGATATCATGCAATGTAAAGTAAGCTACGACAATAGTAAACTTGGCATCTTATTGCATTCAGGAAATTTTATTTCATACGACTTAAACACACTCAATGTAGCTGCAACTGAAAGAAATATCATTGCGCCAACTTTAAAAACAGCAACGCAAAAACCACAAATGGAATTCACACAGCGATTTGTTTATATCACTGCACCTGCAACAGGCGAGTTATGGATGGCCAACATTAAAAATAATAATGACATTAAGAAAATAAAAGTATCAAACACACCATTTCGTCTCACTTTAATGGGATTCGAAAACAATGGCGACCATTAAATAAGTTTATAAA
>NZ_MTCA01000010.1:0-39801 GCF_002150205.1 Flavobacterium sp. FPG59
CTTCCATTAAATAACTTTGAAAAACTTTAAACGGTATGAAGAGATGCATTATTTATACTGTTTAAAATTTAAAAAAATTATGAACTCTATAATTACTTCTAAATGGAAAACAAAAAAAAATTAACTACTAGCAATGGATCACCCGTAGTAGACAATCAAAACATTATGACAGCTGGGCAAAGAGGCCCTGCACTACTGCAAGACGTTTGGTTTTTAGAAAAAATGGCTCACTTTGACAGAGAGGTGATTCCTGAAAGACGTATGCATGCAAAAGGATCAGCTGCTTACGGTTCACTAAAAATCACTCACGACATCACAAAATATACAAAGGCAAAAATATTTTCCAAAGTTGGTAAGGAAACACCATTATTTCTACGTTTTTCTACTGTAGCAGGAGAAAGAGGTGCAGCCGATGCAGAAAGAGATATTAGAGGTTTCGCTTTAAAATTTTACACCGAACAAGGAAACTGGGATTTAGTAGGTAACAATACTCCTGTATTCTTCTTGAGAGATCCAATGAAATTTCCCGATCTAAACCATGCCGTTAAACGAGATCCACAGACTAATTTAAGGAGTGCTGATAACAACTGGGATTTTTGGACATTATTACCTGAATCATTACATCAAGTAACTATCACAATGAGTGACCGTGGGATACCAAAGACATACAGACATATGGATGGATTTGGTAGCCACACCTATAGTTTTATTAACGATAATAATGAGAGATATTGGGTAAAGTTCCATTTTAAAACACAACAAGGAATTCAAAATCTTACGAATGAAGAAGCAAACCAACTCATAGGAAACGACAGAGAAAGCCATCAACGTGATCTATTTGAAAGTATCGTAAACGGCGATTTTCCAAAATGGTCAATGTACGTTCAAGTTATGGAAGAAAAAGATGCTGACACCTATCCAATAAATCCGTTTGATTTAACAAAAGTATGGCCTCATGCAGATTATCCTCTTATTCCTGTTGGAGAATTAATCCTTAACCGAAACCCCGAAAACTATCATGCTGAAGTAGAACAATCAGCCTTTAATCCAACAAATATAGTTCCTGGTATTGGTTTTTCTCCAGACAAAATGCTACAAGGTCGTTTATTCTCTTATGGTGATACGCAAAGATATCGATTAGGAGTAAATCATAGCCAAATACCAGTAAATGCTCCAAAATGCCCTTTTCATTCTTATCACAGAGATGGCGCAATGCGTACCGACGGAAATTATGGAGGTACCAAAGGATACGAACCAAATAGCTTTGGTGAATGGAAAGAACAACCTGACTTTAGCGAACCACCTCTGAAAATTAATGGTGATGCAGGTCATTGGGATCATAGAATTGATGATGATTATTTTAGTCAACCAGGAAATCTATTTAGACTAATGACTCCAGAGAAAAGAGCCATACTCTTTAAAAATACAGCTGCCAATGTAGGCGGAGCCCAAAAGTTTATCCAAATTAGACATATCAGAAACTGCTATCTAGCAGATGCTGCGTATGGTGAAGGCGTTGCTCATGCCTTGGGACTAACGATGGAAGAGATATTTGACTTTGAAGGTTACGAAATGAAAAAAATAAAATAATATACAAACACAATAACAATGATATTAATTAATAAAACGGTTATAGCATATTGTATGCTGGCCCTAGTTAGCATAAATTCATTTGCACAAAAAAAACAAATGACTACAAATTCGGGTAGAATTGTAGGAGACAATCAAAACTCAAAAACAGTTGGCCAAAATGGCCCCACTCTACTGGAAGATAGTCATTTGATCGAGAAACTTTCCGCATTTGATCGAGAAAGAATTCCAGAAAGAGTTGTGCATGCGAGAGGTGTAGGTGCTTATGGTGAATTCGAAAGTTTTGGCGACTATTCTGATATAACCATGATGAAAATGTTCAACCAAAAAGGAAAAAAGACTCCAATGTTTGTCCGTTTTTCTACAGTAATTGGCGGATCTGGTTCTCCTGAAACGGTGAGAGACCCAAGAGGATTTGCTTTGAAATTTTATACAGAAGAAGGGAATTGGGACATTGTAGGAAACAATACGCCTATCTTTTTCATCAGGGATGCAATAAAATTCCCAGACATGATTCATTCCCTAAAACCATCACCTATATATAACAAGCAAGATCCTAACAGGTATTTTGACTTCTTTTCTCACATCCCCGAAGCAACCCATATGTTGACTATGGTATACACAGACTTTGGTACGCCTGCAAATTTCAGACAAGTACCCGGTGCTGGTGGACACGCATTTAAATGGATTAACGAAAAAGGTGACGTAGTTTATGTTAAGTTTAGTTGGGAATCTCTACAAGGCGAAAAGTTCCTTACAATGGAGGAGGCCGCAAAAATTCAGGGAATGTCTAGTCAACATGCTACAACAGATCTATATGAGAATATTGAAAAAGGTAATTTTCCAAGTTGGAATTTCTTTATTCAATTAATGAATCCTCAAGATCTCGATAAGTATGATTTTAATCCGTTAGACGTAACCAAAATTTGGCCTGAAAAAATAGCTCCAAAAAAATTGGTTGGTAAATTTACTTTAAATAGAGTCCCAGATAATTTCTTCGAAGAAGTAGAACAATCTGCAATGGCACCAAGTAACATGGTCCCTGGAATTGCACCTTCTGAAGACAAAATGCTTCAAGGAAGATTATTTTCTTATTTTGATGCCCAACTTTACAGAATAGGTCCAAACCACATGCAACTCCCTGTAAATGCACCAAAAGTAGCTGTGAACAACAATTCTCAAGGAAGCAGAATGAGTAACCGAAAAAAAGGGAAGCTTGATGTTAACTACCAACCATCATTTCAAGAAAATTCTCTTAGCGACAATCCTAAATATAAGTATTCTCAAACAACTTACAAGGACGCTACCACAACCCAAGGAAAAATCACAAAGCCTAATAACTTTGGCCAAGCAGGGGATTATTACCGTGCATTACCCGAAGGACAAAAAGTAAATTTGATCAAAAATCTAACTGCCGATTTAAGTCAGGTAAAAAATAAAGAAATTATCTATCAAATGATTTACCATTTTTACATGGCTGACAAAGATTACGGCATGCGATTAGCCAAATCTTTAAGCATAGATCGTAATGAAGTTGAATCTTTTATTATGAAGACTCAAAAAATTTAAAACCAATGAAAATATTTCCATACAAGACCTATCTCATTGTAATCCTTATACTTTTCAACACAATGGTAGCATCTGCGCAAATGGATATCTTCCAAGCAGCCAGGATAAATGATACCGTGGCTGTAAAAAAGTATATCGATAAAGGACTCAAGATTGACACTGTCGATAGCAGCGGATATTCACCTCTAATTATAGCTTGCTATAATGAAAGCAATGCAGTAGTAAAATTGTTACTAAACAATGATGCAGATGTAAATCTTCGAGATAAGATGGGAAATACAGCATTAATGGGCGCTTGTTTCCGCGGTTATGACACTATAGTGAGGTTACTGGTAAACAGCCAATCCATAAAGTTAGACATCCAAAATTTTAATGGTGCTACAGCATTGTTTTTTGCTAGTACTTTTAATAGGGTCGCTATAGTAAAACTACTTCTTGCCAAAAACGTCGACAAAAACATTCAGGATAATTTCGGTAACAAAGCAATTGACCATGCTCAAATGCAGGAAAACAATGAGATAATCAATCTATTGAAATAATTTTAATATTGAACATTAACAGAGCTGTTTTTTTAATCAGCTCTGTTTTTATAATAATTCTCTCGACACTTTTAGACTATCAAAAACTCCCCAATCCTTTTATGTATTTATATAACGCAAACAATAAAACCGTATTCTCTTTATTTCATTTCCAAACCATTACATTTTGGAACCATTTCAATAAAGAAAATTTTTATGCAATTATTTTAATACAAAAAGGAAAAGGAATCGTGTCTATCGATAACCAAACACGAGAACTATCAGCAAAAGACGCCGTTTTTTTTTATCCCTACCAAAAAATTAAATGGGAAACCGATGCAGAAAATCCATTGGAAGGGATTTGCATTCAATTCCATCCTGATTTCTTCTGTATTGATATTCATGCAAGTGAAATTGGATGTCAAGGACTATTGTTTAACAATCCTTTTTACAATACCATTTTTAAATGCGATGATGGAGAATTCAGTAACATCTGTCAAATGGTAGGACAAATGCAAAAGGAGCTTCAAAATATAAGCTTCGCCAGTTTACAAATGATTTCAAGTCTTTTGAAAATTATTTTAATCAATTCGGTACGATTAAAACTAAAAGAACAGAATGAAACTGATAAAGTTCAACTACCAGAGATGGCACGAAAAATTGAATTATTAGTTAACCAAAATTTCATAAAAAATCATAGTGTAGACTTTTACTGCCAAGCACTAAATGTTTCCAAAAGTACCTTAAACAGACAATGCAAAATATTCTTTGGCGTTTCAATACAACAAATTCTATTCAACAAATTAATTAGTCAATCAAAAAACAAACTTTACATTACTGACTTTACAATAAAACAAATAAGCATTGAACTTGGTTTTGAAGATCCACTTTATTTTAGCATATTTTTCAAAAAACAAACAGGAGTTTCTCCATTTGAATTTTGACTAATAATGTATTTAAAAAAGGGACGAAGTATTTGTAATTGTTCTGATTTTAGAGAATAAAAAATAGTTTGGCCAGACCGTCTTGCTTCAATAACATTTCCGTCTTTCATTTTGCGTAGATGTTGTGAAACGGCAGGAATACTCATTTCTAAAATATCGGCAAGGTCGCAAGGACAAAGTTCATTTTCTTCTTCAAGAAGAAACATTATTTTTAGTCGTACTTCATTGCCAGCTAATGCTAATAAACCACTCAATTGTTCAAAAGCGTTGCTGTTATTTTCTAATTTGTTTTTACAGGTATTGATTTGATTTTTATCAGCCAAAACTCTTATACACGTTTGATTATTGTCCATTGTTGTAATTGTTTAAATTGAATACTAAACAAATGTAGTTAATTGTTTTATTATTTAAGCAAATGCTTAAATAATAAAAATAAGTTTAACATTTTACTTTGAAATGAATACTTCAATTTTTAAAGTAAATGATTTAGTATTGCTTTTCATTCAAACTGTACTCAAATTACCATCGGTAAATACTTTGACTTGAGTCATTATAAGCATTGACAAAGTGTTATTAGAGAGAGGTGACGGTAATGGCAGGATGGAAAGATCCTAAAACTCGTAATCGTTTTATGAAGTTAATCATTCCTACAGCATGATATATATTATTTATTTGTGGAAATAAAAAAATAAAAAATTCCAAGTTACATACTTAAATAAATCGTAAATTTATATTAAATCACTGAAGAATAGTGTTTTATATCTAATTCAAGTGTTTTTTAGTAAAAAGTATCGAGAATTTGTATTTCGTTGATGGTTTAATTTAAAAACTAAAACAGAACTATGAAAAAATCTAAACAATATGGTGAGTTCTTCAGTCACACTCTGTGTAAACTGCTCCGAACTGCCAAAATCGAGTTTGTAATCATTACCGCATTGATGTATGCACTGCTGATGCTTACTTCTTGCCGAAATTCCGAAAAAAACCAAGAACAAATTGAACAGAACCACCCTCAACAAAAGGGAGAAGAAAATGACAACTATGGACATAGTGGGCATTCACAACAAATGAATGAAACGCGCAAATGGTTAAAACAGGAATTGGGCGAAAAATATAATCAGTCCGTATCTCTCGGCACAGAGGAACAACTTGCACAAGGTAAAGACATATTCACAAAATATTGTCTTACTTGTCATGGAAGTGGCGGTAAAGGCGATGGTCCTGGAGCAGCAACATTACAACCAAAGCCAGCCGATTTTACTGACCCTGAACATTCATCATTTTATTCAGATCAGGGGCGAATATACCTCATAAAAAAAGGAATGAAGGGAACTGCAATGGCAGCATGGGAAAACATTTTAAGCGAAGAAGAAATCCTTTCGGTTTATGTTTATGTAAATTCTCTGAAAAATTCAGGCGAAATGATGGAACACCAAGGGCAAAATCATTAGGAAAATGAATGAAAAAAACATAAATAATTCAAATGATAATAACCGATTCAGAAAAGCAATTACATACAAATATATTTCGCAATTAAGCAAAAAGTAATGGCAAAAATTCTAAAAACAGTATGGATATGCACTATAGTATTACTACTATGGAGCTTTTCAGCTAAGGCACAGCAAAGATACCGAACCCGGGAAGGAAGTATAGAGGTTATTGGCTCGTACAGAGATTCCATAATAATAGCCTATAGCAATCGTTTGTTTGTTTTAATCAATTATGAAACTGCTGTAATGGAACTAACGTTTAATCCAGCTATTTTACGTACTAAAACAGATTCATTGAATGTGAAGCTTATCAACTCAAACATGGGGCAGGTAGTCCTGAAAGGACAACTGAACATTCCTTACGTGGAGACATTACAACATCCAGATCACAAACTAAATTTTGAAGCTGAGTTGCATTTGAATGGAAAGGCGAAAAGAATATATATAAACGGATTGCTTATACACATTGCAAGTAACGAAACCATTTCCTGTTTACTTACACTCAACTTTAAATTGCGTTTAAGTGATTTTGGGATCGATTTGCCAGAAGGATGGAACAATGAAATAACGATACAAATTTTTCAGACTGTACTTAAGAAATCAAACTAATGAAATCCATTCAAATCAAATAACAATAGCTTCACTAAGAAAGTGTTGCATAAAAAAATAGAAACATGAAAACACATAGAAAATTATTTAACTATTTAATTGGTCTTCTTTTCCTCGCTATTGCCGGATGCGGGGTTTATACGAAAATCACTTCCGATTATGATCGCAGTGTTGATTTTACAAAATACAAAACGTTTGCGTGGCTACCGAATAAAGACACAGCTCAAGGCGAATACAATAATCAGATTATTCGCAACAATACACGCAACTATTTCACTCATTGCATGGGAGAGAGAGGATACAAAATAAGCATTGATACACCGGATGTTTTTTCTTGACTTAGTTATCACTGCCGTTAAAAAGGAGAAATCAGTCAGTACTCCTGGTTACACTTATCCTTCGGGTTGGTATTATCACAACCCCTATTACTATCATTATCCCAGCAATCACTATTACCTCCATCACTATAATTACAACTATACCACTTATGTAACCCAAAAGGTCGAATATACAGAAGGCGCAATCACGCTGAATATAATTGACAGGAAACTGAATAAACTTGTATGGACAGGAACTGCTAAAGGGGATTTATATGACCCATCTTATATTGGGGATAACTTACATCCTGCTGTGTATGACATTCTTGATAATTATCCCATAAAACCTATTAATGGACACAAGCGTCCGAAAAAAAATTAGATTCTCTATTGGTAATGAATTAAACAACAGACCAAGAAAAATTAATGAATATAAATCTTTTTCACAATATATTTTCAGTAACGAACTTACATTAGGTTCTTAAATCTAACAGTAAGTTCAATAATACCGTACTACAAAATGGAAATGTGTTTGTCCATTGTTAAGTTTTTTATTTACGAACAATTTCTACCGAACATTTTGCATGTAACGCAACTGAATGCGAAACAGAGCCTAAAACAAAACGCTCGATTGCTCCATATCCGTGTGAACCAACTATAATCAAATCGGCTTTAAATTTTTCGGCTTCGTTAAGTATTACACTTTTTGGTGAACCTGCAACTATTTTTGTGGTTACTAACAGATTTGGATTTTTATTTTCAAGAATTTCGGCTGCACTTTTTGCATTTTTTTCTGCATTTTTAAATGCGTTTTCATCAAATTTCGCATTGTATTCGTGAGAAACACCCATTGGTTCTAAAGTGTTTAAAATGGAGGTAATTTCATATGCGGCAAGAATGCACACTTCGGTTTTGGGCGGAAATGGCCTGTTGGCAATTTCATTAATTGCTGTTTTACTATATTTTGAACCATCGGTTGCTAGTAGAATTTTCATTCTTTTTTCTCCACTAAATTCATTCCACATTTGGGACATTTTCCGGGTTTATCCGAAGTAACTTCTGGGTGCATTGGGCAGGTGTACGTTTTTTGAGTTTCCATTTTTTTATATTTTAATGTTGTTTGTATTTGTATTATTTGGACATATCCATATTTTTATCCATTCCAGTCATTTTGTGTGATTGCATTTTTTTATCTTTCATCATATCCATCATTTTAGGATTATCCATCATCGATTTACACATTTCAGACATCATCGTAGTATCTGTTTTAGATGCTTCCATCATTTCAGTCATCATTCCTTTCATCATATCTGGATTATCCTTCATCATTTTCATCATATTTTCGTGATTTGTCATCATCATTTTTCCTTTACTACTGTTCATCATTGCTTGCATCATATCTTTAGACATATCGCTATTGTTTGCAATAGTATCCATAATTGCCTTTTTTGTATCTGAATTTGAAAGAATTTGGTTTACATCAGTTTTGGATTGACACGATGTAAACAAACCAATCGATACAATAATTAATGTGATTTTTTGTACTGTTTTCATAGTTTATAATTTTTATTGTTTTAAAATCTCTTAAATAATTCCTCTAAACGAAACTATATTTAAGAGATTTAAATACTCACATTTTACTCATATTACTGCACTCAACAGCACATTTGCGACAGGCTTCCGCACAATTTTTGCAATGCTCCATGTGTGCATGTTTTTCACATTCTTCGGCGCAAGCTGTACAAATTTCGGCGCATAGTTTGCAGATTTTTTCAGCAAACTCACTTCCGCTTGCCATAGACTGTATTGCAAATAAACAAATAGCTGCACAATCATGATCTAGTTTTATGCAACGCGCTAACATTTTTACGTCTTACTCATTCAAGCATTCACTTTCGCAATGCGAACATTCTACTGCACATTCTGAACATGCATCGATACAATCTTTAAATTTTTGATGACTCATCTTTTTTAAATTTAAATTGCGAATTAATTTTCGCAGTTTAAAGGTAGCTTTTTAACTTGAAAAAGTATTGTGAAATTCTAATAAAAATCATATAATTAACACATTGTCATGCGTATAGATTTGTTTTTTTGAAAATTGTAATTGCAAAAAAAGGACACTTGTCTTTTAGAACAAGTATCCTTTATATAAATTTAAAATTTGAGTTTTTTAATAATTCAAAGTAGCGCCAAAACCAATTCCCATATCACTATCATAGTGGGTTGTAAATCCAAAGTTTCTTTTGACAATGTATTTTAAACCTGCCATATATTCTTTGTCGGTATTCCACATTAAACTCATTCGTAGTCTTTTTGAAACTGGAATGTCTTTTCGTTCAAACTGTAAACGTACATTTCCGTCGGTAAAAACTTCGGCTTGAGCGACTATAAGCATTGGTAATGTGTAATTAACCCCTGCACTAAAAACAGCTCTGTTGTCTTTGGTATTGGTTTGCCCAAAAAGATTTCTTTCTTGATTGTCTATTCCCATTTTTCTGTATCTCCAATCAAAACCAATGAAAGGCATTAGCCATTGCATTTTACCAATATATCGACCTATGTGGGTTTCGGTTTCGTAACCGTGCATATCATTGTATCCTAATCTCCATTCTGTTCCAATACTCCAACGTGTACTTTGATACATAGCTTCTCCATCGTTTCCGTTTGTTGCAAAATCATTTTCTGCCATAAAGTGAAAAGCTCTATCGTCAGCAAACAATTTTCGTCGTGCTAATTTAGGATCTGGTATTTCGGGATTTGGTGCTTGGTTTTCATAACTAAAAACCCTGCCCATTCCGCTCATCATGTGATACAAAATATGACAATGGAAAAACCAATCGCCTTCTACATTGGCATTAAATTCGAATACATCGGTTTCCATTGGCATTATATCCACAACGTTTTTTAGAGGAGCATAATCCTCTTGACCATTTAATAGTCTAAAATCGTGACCGTGCAAGTGCATTGGGTGTCGCATCATAGAATTGTTGTGAATTGTGATGCGAACATTTTCGCCTTTTTTAATTAATATTTTATCCGCTTCGGAAACCACTTTGTTGTCTAAACTCCAAACATAACGGTTCATATTTCCTGTCAATTCAAATTTTAATTCTCTTACTGGTGCATCTTTAGGAAGTATCGTTTTAGTTGGCGATTTTAACATTGCATAATTTAAGGTAGTAATATCCGAAAGCGCATTACTATTATAATCGGCTTCGGTCATTTTCATATCCTTCATTTTTTTATCGCTTTTCTTTTTTTGTTCTCCGGTAATTTCTGGGTACATTACTACATTCATATCCATTTGATTGTAGGACATATTCATTCCCATATCGTCTAAATCGCCGTTCATTTTCATCATCCCATTCATCATTTTCATTCCCTCAAAATATTTAAGCTTGGGAAGAGGTGTAATAAGTTGTTTGATACCATCCCCAATAAAATAAGAAGCTGAATACAATCTATCTTCGGTGGTGGCTAAAAATTCAAAAGCAGTTTTATCGGCAGGAATAGTAACTAGAACATCGTAAGTTTCAGAAACACCAACAATTAATCGATCTACTTCTACAGGTTCTACATCGTTACCGTCATTTGCAACTACCGTTATTTTTCCACCGGCATAAGTAAGCCAAAAATAGGAAGAAGCCCCACCATTAGATACGCGTAAACGTACTTTATCACCTGCTTTTAAAGGTTTTCCATCAATACTTTTCACATCCGTACTTTGCTTACCATTCATAAGGATTTTATCGTAAAATACATCGCTTACATCCATTGCATTCATCCTTTTCCATTCATTTTTTAATTTAACACCTAAATAACCTTGCTTTATGGCTTCTGTATAACTTTGGGTTGTTCCTTTTTTGATTGCTGGATAATCGTTTGCGTTGTGCAACATTCTATGTACATTTTTTGGATTTAGATCTGTCCATTCGCTCAATACTATAGGAACGGTTGGCAAATCATCAATACCCTTTCTAAAAGTTAGATCATCCGTTTTTTTATTCATAATAAATGAACCATACATTCCGATTTGTTCTTGCAATCCTGAATGGCTGTGGTACCAATGTGTTCCTTGTTGGATAATCGGAAATGTATATTTGTGTGTCGTGTTGGGCTTTATTGGCATTTGTGTTAAGTTTGGCACACCATCTTCTTTGTTAGGTAAAAACAAACCGTGCCAATGCAACGATGTTTCTTCATCCAGTTCATTATGTACATAAATTTCAGCGGTATCGCCTTCGGTAAATGTAAGTGTAGGCATCGGTATTTGTCCGTTTACAGCAATGGCTCTTTTAGGTTTACCTGTAAAATTTACGATGGTGTCTCGCACATATAAATCGTAACGCACTGTTCTTGGTGGTGTGTTGTTTTCAATTTTAGTTACGGTTTCTAGAGTTGCTTTTGTCATATCCATAATGCTCATATTATGATTTTGATGTGAAGCATTAGCATCCGTTTTCATATTGTCCATGCTACCCTTCTTTTCAGAAGTCTTTTTCATGGGAATTTGCATTTCATCATGCTTCTTCACCACCGTTTTTTTACCCGTTTTAGCTTTCTCCTTTATCAACGTCATTCCGCATTTAGGACATTTTCCCGGTTTGTCAGCGTGAATTTCGGGGTGCATTGAGCAGGTATACGTTGTGGGCTGCACCTTTTGCGCCTTTTCCTTTTTTGACATATCCATACCTTTCATATCCTGTGCATGGGCAAAGGAATAAATAGACATGATGAATATTAATACTATAATTTTTTTCATTTTTTTAAGTTTAAAATTGATTTACAAATTATTTTGGAGTTATTTATCTAATTCTTTAAGCTTTGCTTTCATTTGTTCAATTTCTGCCTGTTGGCTGGTAATAATATTTTTAATTAATTCCTTTATTTCAGGGTCGGTAACCGATGACTCTTTTCCCATTAATATTGCTGCGGCATGGTGTGGTATCATTGATTTTAAAAATTCTTTATCCCCAACTGCCGTCTGTTGCCTAATACCTGCAAAAAATAGAATCAAAGCAATAAAACCAGTGACAAGCAGTGAAATATTTAATTTCTTATTTCCATACATGCTACCCATCACTAGAAGTTCAATTATGAGCATCGGCATGGTCATCAGTCCAGCCATGTAAAATTGGTTTATATTGGGTATTACATTGGCAAAAACATCTACCATTGAATACATTAGTATGTACATCGCTATAAATGATAACACTATCATAATCGCTAATTTCTTGTACATAGTCAAACTTAATTCTTTTGAATGCTCTTCTGTTGTGTGTTTCATTTCCATATTTTTTTTTTTTAAATTAATTATTTTTTCAATAGTAACTCTAACTCTAAAATTTGTTTTTTAAGTGATTCAACACTTTTCATTTTTTTTAATTCTGCTATTGATAAAGCTTTTTTCCCTGCTTCAATTGCACTTGGATAGTCTTTTAGTTCCGTTGCTATTTTTTGTCTCAAATTAGGATAGTAAAAATTCTGCGGATCTAATTTTTCGGCTTCAATTAGCCAAGCTATTGCTTGTTTGGAATCTCTGTTTGTACTGTAATAATAGTTTGCCGCTTGAAATAATAAATTAGCATCAAGGATTTTTTCTTTAATAATGTTTTTATCTATTACTGCTAAAATAGTTTCATCTGCTTTGCTTTTTAATGGTATTTTTATTGTAGTATTTTCCCATATTAGTTTTAGAAATCCCTCCCCTTTGCTGTTAATGTCATTTATTTCGATTGTAAATGTTTCATGAAAATTGGGTGTACTTTCTACTGGAACTGTAAGACGAAAAACATCTTTTTTATCATCATATCCAGTTTCGCCGTGTAATGTTGTATCTGTATTTATAATTATTGTCCACTCCTTTTTTGAAGGTATTGTGAATATTGAGTAACTACCCATTTTTAAAGTAGTATTTCCAAACACAATATCTTCATTGGTAGTTATTGTAGTACAATCACTGGCGCCAGTTCGCCAGAGTTTTTCAAATGGCACTAATTCACCGAATATTTTACGGCCTCTTGCTAGTGGTCTGCTGTAAGAAACTTTGATTATTGTGCTTCCCAATTCTTGTTCAAACGATGCGGATGGACTTGGAGAAGTTAGTTTTATTTGAACTTTTTCTTGTGCCGAAATTATTAAAGCTTGCAAAATAAAGAAGTGTATTAGAATTACTTTTTTCATGGTTTTTGATTTTAAATTGATTTTACTGTTTTTTATTATTTTAAATTATTTTTTTATTTTCCTCCAAATTTTTCTAATAGTAGGCGATGAGATATACCAAAGTAAAAAACCACTTAAAACGGTTATTAACCCCAATAATGAAAAGACTCTTAACACAATATTATTCATATTGTCTCTACCCTCATAATCCATGGTATGGGTCATCCATAAAAAATCAAACCATCTCCAATCGCGGTGTCTAATCGTTTGAAAAGCTCCATCATTTGCTGAAATATAAGCCTTTAAATTATTTGGTTCTTGGTATGAAATAACATAGGCAGGTAGTAAATGCTCTCTATATTCATGGTGTTTCCCTACTTCTTTAATAAGTTGTATTTCTTTTACTTTTAAACCTGATACAATATTTTTATCCGCAGTTGCTAATGCTTCTTCTTTAGTGATTCCTTTTTTTAAGTCTCCTGTTTTGGCATTGTAAAGCATCTTGTCATTAACCCAATAAAAAGGTTGATTATTTATTACCCTTAATTCTATAGATTGAATTGCTATCGAAGGATGAAGTAGGGAAGGACTTATTAAACCTGAAAACGACTCGGCAACAATTCCTTTTTTATGAAATTGAATTCCATGAATATCATCAATATTAGACCAACTAAAATACAGACCGCTAATGGTCCACATTAAGAATTGAAGACCTAAAAATATTCCTAAATATCGGTGAGATTTTCTAATCCATTTTACTTTTTTTCCTTTAATCATTTACCTTTTAATTTTTTTTAAATTGTTAAATAAACTGAACCAACTTTGAAAATCGCATTAAAATTGCAATTATATAAAACAGAATATATTAGAATATTCATTGCCTAATTTTCTATTCCATTCCGCCAGTTTCGGACGAATAACTTATTCCATTCGGTTTTTTGCCTACTGCAATTGTATTAATTACTTTTTGAGTTGTCACATCTATTACTGAAACAGTATTGTCACCACTATTGGTAACATAAACTGTTTTTCCGTCTTTACTAACCACTACACCGTGTGCCTTATTACCTACGGTTATAGTTTTAATAACTTTGTTACTGGTTATGTCAATTACAAAAACTTTATTTGAAACAGGTCTACCCATTGTTTCCCCTTGATCGGCTACATATAACAATTTACTGTCGGGCGTGGCATATAATTGAATTGGACCTTGCGCATCATTTGGTAATTTTATTCTTGTTATTTGAGCATTTTTAATATCATAGTTTACTACTTCTTTAGTATCATACAAACTCGCAAAAATAAATTTTTCATCTTGTGTAGTTGCAACTTGCACAGCCACTCCTCCCAGTGGAATGTCTGTTATTGTGCCATCAGAAATAGTAATAATCGACATACTTTTTGCATCCATATTTGCAACATAAAGTTTTCCGTTTTGATGTCTAAAACCATGTGGTAAATATCCTTTTCCTAACTCAAATTTTTGAGTTATTTTATATGTTTTAGCATCGACTTGAAATATCTGATTTGTTTCATTTGCAGTTGCATAAGCATATTCAGATTTATTATCTAAAACTACATGAGCCAGATGCAAATCCTTACCAAGTTCAATACGTTTTTTTATTGAATTAGTGTTTGGATCGATTACTATCAATTGATTTGTTGCTGTACTATCCATAGGTATCGCCGTCACCCAAACGGATTTCCCATCAGGTGCAACTTGTACGTTATGAGCCATAAACATCATTCCTGAAGAGTCACTAATTGATATTTCTGTATTTTTTGTGCTGTCCTGAAGGTTTATAACAGAAATGCTACCTCCATCCTCATTGGCTACGTATACTTTTGCTAATTGCATTGGTTCTTTAGGATTATTGCAGCTGCCTATTATTAAGCCAGTCACTACTAATACTACCATAATCTGAATTTTTTTTAGTACTGCAAGATTTTTCATTTTTTTATTATTTAAGTTGATTTTGCTATTTTTTCCATAATGGAATAATCTGAACCAAACTTGCAAATCGCATCACATTGACTTCGCAATTCAGAAAATAGTATGTATTTGATATTCATTTTTGAATTTTTAATAACAGGTCTATTCAATTGTTGTATCACATCTTTTTCGCGACTGTCCGGAATGATGATATAAAATACCTCTTCGCCATTGGAAATACTAAAATACAAGTCGGATAAACGTAAAATACCTGAATAAATACTGGTGCTTTTTTCTACTTCAAATGCTCCAATGATTTTGTTTGTTCCTTTTTTAAACCAAAGTACATCAATGAGTTTGATTGTGTTTTGAGTGTCTTTATCGGTTGGTAATTCTGGAAATTTATTCACTGAAATAAATGAAAAACTTTGACCATTGAATGCTTTGCTCTTGTCATTACTGGCCGGAGTAACATCGTAACCTAATGAACTCCCAATTTTTAATAAATGGTATTGCATTTCGTTATGAAGATTTTCTGCTAATTTTTCTTCCTGAATTTCTTTTTGTCGTTTTAGTATGTTCTTTTCAAACTTTGTACGTTCTACTTCGCTTAAATATTCATCATTACCAATGAGCATTTTTTGTGTTCCAATTTCAAAACACAAACCTGCAATCGCTCCTAAATCATTTGATAATTCAGATTTATGTTTGCTGTTGGTTTCTATTAATGTCTCTCTTATTTTTAGGTATTCTGTCCAACTACCTAATTTCTTTTTGTCTTTGAATAAAAAATTAAATCCGTTGAGAATTGCCGTGTTGAATGGTGGAAACCAAGTAGGATGTAAAAAATATAAAATACTCGCTACCGCCGGACCTAAACCTTTTATTTTTAATTCATCCAATTTTACAATTTCTTTTACAACTTGCTCTTCAGTTTTTGCATTGATGCAGTTTTCGAGAAATTGGCCGAAAGCAATTTTATTGTTTGGATTTTCGTAAATATCTGGAATTCTTAATTTTGGTTTCCAATAAAAAGGATGTGCCACACCTACAAAAATTTGTTTTTGCTCGGCAATACAACTCAACACAAATTCTAAACTACTCCCTTTAAAATCATTTGGAAATGTCTTGTTTTTAATATCGTCTATTACTTGCAAAATACCTCTGCGAATGGTTCGAAATGCTTTTAGCCTTTGGTCGTTATCGACAAACCAAGTATTATAAACACTTTCGGCATCGGTTTGGTATTGTTGGACTATTTGAGTAAGGTTATTCATTTTAATTTACCATATAAATTTCTATTCTTATTTTCTAAAGCTTCAAACGTCTTAATCTTAAAGCATTTATTATAACGGATACAGAGCTAAAACTCATTGCCAAAGCTGCTATCATAGGAGAAAGTAAAATCCCGAAAAATGGATATAAAACTCCAGCTGCAATTGGCACACCTAAAACATTGTAGAAAAAGGCAAAAAACAAATTTTGTTTAATGTTACTCATTACTGCGTGGCTCAATTTTTTGGCTTTCACAATACCTTGTAAATCGCCTTTTACTAAAGTTATTTTAGCACTTTCTATCGCCACGTCAGTTCCGGTACCCATGGCAATTCCGATGTCTGACTGTGCTAATGCAGGGGCATCGTTGATGCCGTCTCCTGCCATCGCGACAATTTTTCCGAGGGATTGGAGGCGCTTAATTTCATTTAGTTTGTCTTCGGGGAGGGCTCCTGCGATGAATGAACTAAGATCGAGTTCGGCAGCGACGGCTTTTGCGGTGTTTTCATTGTCGCCCGTTATCATTATTACTTCAACACCCTGACGCATCAGTTCTTTTATTGCTTCTTTGCTTGTTTCTTTTATCTTGTCTGTAATGGTTACAAAACCCAAAGCAACCCCATCGATGGAAATATAAGAAACTGTTTTTCCTAGTTTTTGTTCGGCTACAATTTTATTTTCCAATTCATCAGAAACTGTGGCGTTCACTTGTTCCATTAGTTTTTTATTTCCGAGTGCCACTTTTTTATTGGTTACCGTCCCAATAACTCCTTTTCCAGCAATGGCTTCAAAATCGTTGACTTCGATTAATGAAATATTTTTTGCTTTTGCAAAATTGCCTACGGCTTGCGCCAAAGGGTGTTCGCTGTACTGATTTAAAGAAGCGATATTTTGCAATAGCCCATTTTCGTCATTTTGTAAGGAGAACACTTTTTCGACAGAAGGTTTTCCTTCGGTAATGGTACCTGTTTTATCAGTTATCAGAACATTTACCTTGTTCATATTCTCTAATGCTTCAGCATTTTTTATCAAAACACCTGATAGTGCTCCTTTACCTACGCCGACCATTACCGACATTGGTGTGGCTAATCCCAAAGCACAAGGACAGGCAATTATTAATACTGCAATGGCATTGATAAAACCATAGACTAGGGCAGGTTCCGGTCCAAATTTTGCCCAAACAAAAAAGGTTAAGACAGAAACTACAACTACAATCGGTACAAAATATTTTGCAATGCTATCCGCGAGTTTTTGAATGGGTGCTTTGGATCGGCTCGCATCATTTACCATCTTAACAATTTGCGAAAGCAAGGTTTCCGAACCAACTTTCTCGGCAATCATAACAAAGGATTTATTTCCGTTTATGGTTCCCGCTATAACTGAATCATCAATCTTTTTATCAACAGGAATAGGCTCTCCTGAAATCATAGATTCATCTATAGTACTTTCTCCATCAGTAATTTTTCCATCTACTGGAATTTTATCTCCCGGTTTTACTCGTAATAAATCTCCTTTTTTGATGTCGTGAATCGAGATTACTTTGTCCCCTCCTTCGATAACCAAAGTCGCTTCGGTGGGCGCTAATTTCAATAATTCTTTTATGGCACCGCTAGTTTGACTGTGTGCTCTTGCTTCTAATAATTGGCCTAACAAAACCAAGGTTAATATGACCGTTGTTGCTTCAAAATAAAGTAACACTGTGCCGCTTTCGGTTTTAAATTCATTTGGAAAAATATCAGGAAAAAACATGCCAACCAAACTAAACAAGAAAGCTACTCCAGTACCAATTCCTATCAGCGTAAACATGTTGAGATTCCAGGTAACAATTGACTTCCAAGCGCGAACAAAGAACATCCAACACGCATAAAAAACCACGGGAAGCGTCAAAATCAATTGTACCCAATTCCAGTATGAAATGCCCATTATCTTTTCTAACGGATTATTTGACATCATTTCTATAGTAGCTATTGCGAAAACAGGAATTGTAAAGGCTGTTGCTACTTTCATTTTCTTAAGCAAATCATTGTAAACCTTTTTGTCTTCACTATCTGTAGGTTCCATTGGTACTAAATCCATTCCGCAAATAGGGCAGGAGCCAGGTTCTTCTTTGATTACCTCCGGGTGCATCGGACAGGTGTATAATTTTTTAACCGCACTTAATTCATGAACTTTTTCTAAATTCATTCCGCATACTGGACAACTCCCGGGCTTATCGTAAACCTTGTCTCCTTCACAATGCATCGGACAATAGTATTTGCCTTGAGCATTACTTAGTGAAGGTATTGTATCCATGTTATCACTAGTTTTAGTACTGCAACACGATTTTGTTATTGGCTCATTGACAGTTTTGTGAGTTGTATCGTTAGCGCTACTCATTTCTATAGTGTACTTTCCAACGGTTGTTAATGCCTCTTGAAATTGATCCAGTGGAATGTGTTTTTCCATTGTTATAGTTGCAATTGGAGGATTCAAAGTAACCGTTGCTTGAATTCCATCGATGGCATTCAATGTTTTTTCCACTTTAGAACGACAGCTATCGCAAGTCATTCCGGTAATTTTATAGGTATGTATCATATGTTTTTTAAAATAAAATTTACTCTTTCATTTGGTGTTAATAATGGAACAAAAATGACTGGAAAACTTAATGAATTGTAAACCTCGAAAATTAATCTATGAATGGTTTTTTGTGCTTCTTCGTCTTCTGTTCTTGCATAGTCTTTTGTAAAAGGTAATCGGTCTAAAATAAAAATCTTTTTATAAGACACCCTCTTAATGGCATTAAGTAATTTTTCGTCATAATCAAGATTTAAAAACTGATAATAGGCCATCGCATCAGGAATAGCCCTGTCAAGAAAAACAGTTTCAATAGGTGATAATTCCGCTTCTTGTTCAATTTGCATATCTAGCACAGCTAATTGAAATTGTCTTTTATTTTCTCTTATTTCTTCTAGACTTTTACCTTCTTCCCTCATGCTATCAATGTAATGTCTGGCGTGTTCAATAGTTGTTTTGTAGCCCCTTTTCGATAATATATCAATTACTGTTGTTTTACCTGTACTAGGTCCACCTGTAATAACATACCAATTGGTATCTACTTTTTGATTGTCCATTTTCATCACTTTTAAAATTGCAAGTAGAACATAATTCATTCATACTAGTTTCAATTCGTTTTCTATTTATTATGGTTTTCAACCTTTGGCTATGATTTTTGCAAAGCACGCAGATCGGATATAATATTATTTTTGAACACGTGCCGTCTCAATAATACTATAGGTATGTGTCATTTCTTTCTAAACACTACATTTTCATTCCCTCCATAGGATCATTTCCTTTTCGGAATTTATATTCGCTATTTATGGCATACGCTCCAGTGATGACTACTTTTTTAGATGGATCCATTTCTGATTTAATTTCAATCATCCCATTGGTTTCTACTCCTGTTTCCACCATTATGCTTTCAAATACTCCTGGTCTTTTTTCAATCCAGATGTAAGAAGCATTTTCTTCCCTGATTACAGCATCAGTAGGTATGAATACTCCTTTTATATTGGATTGTGTCAATCTTGCAATTGCCTGCATTCCGGGTTTCAACAGCAAGTTTTGATTGGGCACTTCCATTCGAATTAAAAGCAGACGAGTATCTGGATTTATTTCAGGATTGATAAAAGAAACTTGCGCATTTATGGTTTTATCAGGAAAATCGGAAAATGTAATTTGGGCTTTTTGTCCTATTTTTAGATTCTTGGCATAGTTTACGTTTACCTGTGTTTCTAACCAAAGACTGTTTAAATCCGCCAATTTAATGATGGGGGAACCTTCCATTGCATAACTGCCTTCTGTGGTACTTATTTCCGATATTGTTCCACTGGCAGTGCTATAAAAAATGGTATAAGGAGAAACTTCCTTACTGGTTTTTATACTTTCAATCTGGGCATTGGTTAAACCAAAGAACAACAGCTTTTGTTTAGCTGCATTGAGCATATTTCGGGCATTCTTTCCAAAATCGCCAGGCATTGCGAGTTGTTTGTATGCCGTAAAATAATCCTGTTTAGCAATAGCAATATCTTCGCTATACAATTGATATACGGCTTGGTTTTTAGCCACATAATCACCAACGGTCTTGAAATACAACTTTTCAATTCTTCCCATTGCTCTTGAAGAAATGGTTTTGATTTTCTCTTGATTAATTGTCAGGACTCCCGTATAATTTTGCTCTAAACTGCTTTGGGTTTCTGAAATAGTTTGGGTAGTGATATTTCCCAGCTGTATTTGCTGTTTACTCAAACTTATTTCGTTTGCCTCTGTATCATCTTGTTTTATTGGGGTTAACTCCATATGGCAAATAGGGCATTTTCCGGGTTTGTCTTCCTTGACTTGTGGATCCATTGAGCAAGTGTAAAATGTTGTTGCTGCACTCTTATTGTGTTTGCTATGGTCTTCTTTTTCTTTAGTATTACAAGCCACCATTACCATAAATAGTATTGATAGTAAACTTATTTTTTTTATTGTCTTCATCATTATTCGGTTTTAATAAAGCTTTCGCTGTCAATTAAATATTGTGCGTTTTTGGCAATGGTGTCTTTTACTGAAATACCTTCCATAATTTGGATAAAATCATCTATTTCAATTCCTGTTTTTATGGACGATGCCTTAAAGCCATTCTCCATTTTTAAGAAAACTATTTTCTTGTTTCCAATACTTACCATTGCCTGTTTTTGAATCCAAATTCCTTTTACGGCATTTGTTTTCACTGCGCCTTGCAATCGCAAACCAACTGGTAATTTCAATTTATTGTTATTTAAATAAACTCGAATTCTATTGGTTTTATCAGCTGCGTTTAATTGTGTTTCGACAAAATTTATTTTTGCATCCATAAATTCATCTTTGTCAAGTTCGGAAGTAATTCTGATGGATTGATTGGCTTTGATTAGACTATTGTATCCTTGGATAACATTGAATATTCCCCATACTTTATCCGTATTTAATAGTTTAAAAATGACTTCTCCCTTTTTTATATAACTCCCTTCTTTAACATTCAAAACTTCAGTGTTGTTATTCGCACTTTGCATCACAGGAATAGTTGTATTATCCATCGTTGCTGTTCCATCAATAATCCCGGAAGCAGGACTATAAATTGTTATTAGCGGGTTTACTTTTTTGGAATTAGACAGCGCATTTATTTGATTTTGAGTCATTCCATAAAGCAACAATTTTTGTCTGGACGCATCAATAATCGAAGGATTTTCAACATCATTAATGACCATATAAATGAAGTTTTGTTGTTCCGTCAGTAATTCAGGGCTGTATAAATCAAATAGTTTTTGTCCTTTATTTACTTTTTGATATTTATAATTGACATACATTCGCTCAATTCTTCCGCTCATTCGAGCTGCAATATTTTCCGATGAATTGGGATCATACCCCACAATTCCTGGTAGATTTATTTCACTGCTCAAAGTAGTGTCTATTGCCGTTGTCGTTTGATAATTTCCTACTATAAAATTGTCGGTAGGTTTTATAAGATTGTCGATTGAATTATCTTCAACTGAATTATTCTCCGTTATTTTTTTTACTAAAGTCATTCCGCAAATGGGACAATTTCCGGGTTTATCTCTAATGATTTCCGGGTGCATCGAACAAGTGTAAACCTCGTTTTGATGCTCCATTTCCGAATGATTATCTGATTTTTTGGCAAAGAAATAGATTGCAATTCCGATAATGGAAATTCCAATAAGAGCTAAACCATACTTTATATACTTGTTCATAATTATTTGGTTTCTAATTGTTTTTCAATTTCTACTTGTGCTGCCAAAATATTTTGCAATTTATCTAAAGCATCAATTTGAGCCATATTTAATGCTTCCCAAGCATCGAGAGTGGCAAATAAATCACCGGTGTTATTTTGCCAAGCCAAAATTGCTGTTTCATAATTTTTCTTCAAAGCAGGGATAATACTTTTTTGGGCAACTTCGTATTGTTTTTTTAAAGCGTTCAATTCATTGCTCATACCCGAAATCATTCCTGTGGCTTCATTCAATATCATTTCTTTTTGCCAATTGAGACTTTCATTTTTAATATGATAACTATTGATGTTGGCTTTATTCATTTTGGTTGACCAAGGCATAGGAATGGTAATCATTCCCATTAAGGAGAACTGTTGAGGTTGTGTTCCAAAAGCAAACATATGGTCGTATTTTATACCAAACTCGGGCAATAATTTTGTTTTTTCGGCTGCAATTTTGAGCTGATTTATTTCCATCGTTTTTTCTATGGCTTTCACATCGCTTCGGTTTTTAGAAAGAGAAGTTGTATCTGATATGGCCAAATTAAAATCTTTTATTTCGTAAGTTTCATCAATTTCAAATTTGGTGTTTTTATCTCTTGCCATCAAGGTGTTTAGCATAATTCGCTTTTGGGAAATGTCATTTTGCAACATTAGAATCATACTCTCTAATGCGCTGTATTGCGATTTTGCTTTGTAATAAGTAGGCAATTTATCCATATTATACTGGTAGCGTATTTCCATACTTTTAATCATATAATCTAAAAGCAACAAATTATCATCGGCTATTTTTATTTTTTTATTTAAAACCAACCATTGATAATAATTTGTTTTTGCCAATGCTTTCAATTGATTAACTGTATAGTTTTTGTTTTCTTTTTCAACAGATGACATTGCATTCATAAGATTAAAATCAGCTTTTAACTTGGATGCATTGGGTATCATTTGCGTAACACCCAACATATAATTTCCCATTCCTTGTCCCATTTCGCTTGCTTTCCAAAGATTGGAATTGTAAGGAGTCATAAAGAAACCCGTTTCCAC
The DNA here is from genome assembly GCF_002150205.1 of Flavobacterium sp. FPG59. Taxonomy (NCBI): domain Bacteria; kingdom Pseudomonadati; phylum Bacteroidota; class Flavobacteriia; order Flavobacteriales; family Flavobacteriaceae; genus Flavobacterium; species Flavobacterium sp. FPG59. Next base: position 23,237 of record NZ_MTCA01000010.1, read on the forward strand.
TTGTGGTGGCATCCAACTTCTGGCACCTTTTGCCGCTGCATCCATACTTTGAATGTCGGCATCGTACATTTTTAGTTGAGGATTGTTTGTCTTGATTGTACTCAAGACATTATCCAAGGAAAGTGTTTGTGCTGCCAAATTAGTGGCGCTCAAAATCAAACAACTTATTGCTATATATAATTTATTCTTTAACATCTATAAGATCTATTTTTCCTTTTGTTCTTAATTCTCGAAGTTTTACCATTTCAAAAACAATCGGTGTTACTAATAATACATAAATCGTGGAAGTAATTGTACCTCCAATTAGTGGAACAGTAATGGGAAGCATTATATCAGATCCTGTTCCTGTTGCCCAAAGAATAGGGATTAATCCAAATAAGGAAACTGAAACCGTCATCAATTTAGGTCTTAACCTTTTGGCTGAACCATCAATAATATATTGTTTCAATATTTCTTCAGTTATGGTTTCCTTCGTGTTTCCGTACTTTTCTACCATTTTATTCATTGCTTCATTCAAATAGATGGTCATTAACATTGCCGTTTCGATTGCCATTCCAAACAAGGCAATAAATCCAACGGCAACAGCAACGGATAAATTAATGCCATAAAAATAAACCATAAATATTCCTCCAATTAAAGCAAAGGGTACTGTAATCATCGTGATTAATGCCTCTTTCATTGAATGGTACGTAAAATATAAAACAAGAAATATAATGACCACAACAATAGGCAGTATTAAACTTAATGTTTTGTTGGCTCTAATTTGATTTTCCCATTGACCGCTCCATTCCACATAATATCCTTTTGGCATTTTAGTCATCATTGCATCGAGTTTTTTCTGCGCCTCTTTTACAGTACTTCCTAAATCACGTTCCCGAACATTGAACAACACAGTGCCCCGAAGCATTGCATTTTCGCTATTTATCATTGGAGGGCCATCACTTATTTTTACATTAGCTACAGTTTCTAATGGTATTGGGCCAAAATCCATTGTTTGCACCTGTAGTTTTTTTAAGGCTTCAATGCTGTTACGGTATTCTTGAGCATATCTTGCATTTACAGAAAAACGCTGTCTTCCCTCGATAGTCGTGGTTAGTTTCATACCTCCAATAGAAGCTTCAACCACATTATTAATGTCGTCTATGGTCAATCCATATCTACCAATAACGTCTCTTTTTGCTTCAATGTCAATATATTTTCCGCCTGTTATGGGTTCCGCATACAAATCTTTAACTCCAGAAGTTCCTTCCAATGTTTTTTTAATTTTTTGAGCCAAAACATTGATGGTGTCTAAACTTGCTCCGTAGATTTTGATTCCTACATCGGTTCTGATTCCTGTTGAAAGCATATTGATACGGTTGATAATAGGTTGCGTAAAACCATTGGTCACACCAGGGATTTGCAGTTTGTTGTTTATTTCCGTGATAATATCATTCTTGGTTTTGTCTTCTCGCCATTCTGCTTGAGGTTTTAGCAAAATAATGGTTTCAACCATACTTATTGGACTGTTATCAGTTGCCGTATTTGCCCTGCCTGCTTTTCCCAACACGTGAGCCACTTCGGGAATCGACTTAATCAATTTGTCTTGAACTTGAAGAATTCTCTTTACTTCGGAGTTGGATACATCGGGTAAGGTTACTGGCATAAACAGTACAGATCCTTCATCTAAAGGGGGCATAAATTCTGAACCTAAACGAGTAAACATTAATACACCAATCAGCAAGGCAATGATGTTGATGCCCAATACCGTTTTCCTCCATTTTAAACAAAAAATCAAAATGGGTGTATAAATGCTTTCCAATTTTTTGTTAATTGGATTTTTATTTTCTGGACGAAGTTTTCCTTTTAGTAAAAAACTAATTAGCACTGGTACAAGTGTAATGGCTAAAAAGGCATCAACTATCAGAATAAAAGATTTCGTCCAAGCCAATGGTCCAAATAACTTGCCTTCCATTCCTGTGAGAAGAAATACAGGCAAAAAGGATGTAATTACAATTATTGTTGAGTAGAAAACACCTGGGCCTACTAATTTGGAAGAGCTTTCTATAAGCTTCAACTTATCTTCAGGAGATAGTGGATCGTTTTCTTTTTTGAATATATTTTTAATTTTATTTTTCATCTTATTTCCAATTACTGATTATTGTCCATTTCTTCTTGTTTCTCCGAAACTGTCCTGTAGGCATTCTCAACCATTACAATACCATCATCAACAACAACACCAATTGCCAGAGCAATACCCGTTAATGACATAATATTAGATGAAATGCCAAATGCTTCAAGTAAAATAAAGCCAATAGACACAGAAATAGGTAATTGAATGAGTATAATTAAAGCACTTCGCCAATGAAAAAGGAAAAGAAGAACCACAAGAGAAACAGTAATCATAATTTCGATTAAAGTTCCTTTAACTGATGCGATTGCTTTTTCTATTAAATCACTTCGGTCATAAGAGGTTTTAAAAGTAACCCCTTCAGGCAATCCTTTTTCAACTTCTTTCATTTTTTCCTTGACTGCCGTTATTACCTTATCAGCATTTTCGCCATAACGCATTACCACAATTCCGCCAACAACTTCACCAGTGCCATTTTCATCAAAAATACCTAGTCTCAAATCGCCACCCATTTGTATTGAACCAATGTCTTTAACTTTTACAGGAACGGAATTATAATTTTTAATAGCAATCTCTTCCACGTCCTTTATGTTTTTGATATATCCTAATCCTCTTATAATGTATGACATATCACTCATTTCGAATTTTCGCCCACCAACATCGTTATTATTAGCCTTGACTGCATTCATCACTTCCATCATACTCACATTGTAGTACTGCATTTTCAAGGGATCTAACACTAATTGGTACTGTTTTTCAAAACCCCCAAATGATGCTACTTCAGCCACGCCGGGAACAGTTTGTAATGCAAATTTCACGTACCAATCTTGTAAAGCTCTTTGTTCTCCCAAGTCCATACCGTTAGCCTCTAAATGATACCAAAAAACGTGCCCCACACCTGTGCCATCGGGTCCAAGTGTTGGAACTACATTTTGAGGCAACAAGCGTTGGGCATAATTTAGTCTTTCCAATACACGGGTTCTTGCCCAATAAATATCGACATCATCTTCAAAAATGATGTAAACAAAGCTCATCCCAAACATAGATGCGCCTCGAATGTTTTTAACCTTAGGAATACCTTGCAGGTTGGAAACCAAGGGATATGTTACTTGGGCTTCGATAACCTGTGGACTTCTTCCCATCCACTCCGTAAACACAATAACTTGATTTTCGGATAAATCAGGAATGGCGTCAATGGGGTTTTGTTGGACGCTGTAAACTCCCCAAGCAAATAAGCAAGCTGAAACCAGCAAGACAACGGCTCGATTTCGTAGTGAGAATGTTATTAATTTTTCTACCATAATGTTTAGTTTTCTAATGAAAGACTATCTTTTGTTTTATTTATCCAATTGATTACTTCCTCTTTTTGAGCAGGTGTTACTATTGCATTTTTATGAAGTAACGTGTAGGACGCTAAGGGCATTTCATCAGATTTTATTTGTTTGATGATAGCTTCTAATTTGTTTTCTTGTTTTCGCTTGGAGTACTTTCCAAATTCATTAAAGTTCAAATCCTTCTTACCATCTTTAATGTGTTCTTCCATAAAAAACCGTGCTGGCTGAATGTAAGAATATAATGGATAATTAGTATTGTTACTGTGACAATCGTAGCAAGATGTCCGTAAAATAGTTTCAACATTTTTAGGAACATCGTACATTTTTGTAAAATTTGCAGTTAATTCCTGCTCATAACTTTCATTACGAGCAGGTTGATATAACTGCATCAACAAAAAAATAACAAACCCGATTATGAGTATTTTCTTGATGATTTTTTTCATTTTATAATTGTTTTTTCATAGAACCACAAGTAAGCATTTTCGAACCGTAGTATGGATTTTTTATTTCTTTGCTTTCACTTATCCAAATAGCCCCTTTTCCTTCATTATACATAGGACAAAAATCTTGATATAGTTTTTGTTTTGCTCCAAATATTTTTATCAAATCATTCACATCTTTACTCAACATCGCAAAATGTTCTCTTTGGTGGTCAATTTTCCCACCATTATCACCAATGTGTTCTGCCTGTTCTTTAGCATCATCAGAAATATCAATATATTCTGTTTTCAATTTTGGATCTATTGCATTGGTATTGACTTTATTGAAAGTTGCATATAATGCTTTACCCGCATTGGCTGCTCCTTTTGTATCGTCTTTTGTGAGTGCGTTTTTGAGTTTTAAATAGCCAGAGATTATTTCGCTTGTTGAAAATGTTGTTTGGGTAACCGATGTAGCTTCAGTATTAACTTCAACTGTTGTTGTATCATTATGACTATGACTACCATCAGTATGATCATGAGCTGCTTCATTTTGTACAACTGGTTCGGTTAATTCCATTCCACATTTTGAACATTTTTCACCTTTTTTTCCTGTAACCTCTGGGTGCATAGGACACGCGTATAATTGCGAGGTACTCTCTGTTGTTTCCGAATTAGTTGTTGCAGCTTCTTTATTTTTTTGATTACAAGAAACTAGTACAAATGCCATCGCTATGGCTGAAAGGATTAGATTTTTCATTTTATTATTTTTTTTAATTGATATTGTTGGTATTTGCAACATTTTTTGATGAATATTTTTTTGAAAACCCATTTTTATATAGAAATTAATTTTTTCGTTTTATAGGGTCATTAAAATCATTGCATCCTTATTATTGGTATCATGTGCATTGAATTAAACTAAAAGGAAATTTAAAATTTATGCGACTGGATTATTTTTTCTTACCCTCCGTTTTAGTCATTTCCATTCCACATTTAGGACATTCCCCCGGTTTGTCAGAAGTTGAGCCATCCATTGGACAAACATATTTTGTTACAATTTTAGTTTTAGGTTGACTGCCTTTTGTAGCGTGAGTATCTATCTTTTCGGTAATTTTTACCATTCCAGTTCCACATTTAGAACATTTCCCTTCGGTATCAGAAGTTGAGCCGTCCATTGGACAAACATATTTTGTTACAATTTTAGTTTTAGGTTGACTGCCTTTTGTAGCGTGAGTATCTATCTTTTCGGTAATTTTTACCATCCTAGTTCCACATTTAGAACATTTCCCTTCGGTATCAGAAGTTGAGCCGTCCATTGGACAAACATATTTTGTTACAATTTTAGTTTTAGGTTGACTGCCTTTTGTAGCGTGAGTATCTATTTTTTCAGTGGTTTTTACCATTGTCATTCCACATTTGCTACATTTTCCTTCTATTAAACTCACTTCTTCTGGATGCATTGGGCAAGTATAAGTTGTTTTTTGAGCTTCCTTTTGCGAAGATTTTGTAGCTTCTTGAGCTGATGCTACTGTGCTAACTGCTAAGAATACGCTTAGTACGATAATTAGATTTTTCATTTTTTACAGTTTTAATTAATTGTTTATAATATTAACACTGATCAATTGCAAGCCATTTTAATCGTTTATCAAATTTACATTTGATATTTTAGAAATTAATAGTTTACATTTTTATTACAACCCCATTTGGTTTTTTACCAACATTGATTGTTTTAGTAACGGTATGATTGGTAACATTTACAACAGAAACTGTATTTGCTGTTTGGTTGGTTACATAGGCAGTGTTTCCGTCCATAGTGAAAGAAATTGCGTGAGCACCAGCACCCGTATTAAAAGCGCCACCGTGGATCCACATCATCATACCAGCATCCCAAGTCCAATAATGTACTTTTCCATTCATTGGATCTGAAACCCATAATTCGCTTTTTGTTCCGTTGTGTGAGGCAATTCCGGGCATAAATCCTAAAATAATAGTTTGGTCAACGGCATTTGTAGCTACATTTATAACAGAAATAGATTGTCCGTCTTCGTTATCAACATACATTTTACCATCTGTACCAGTCCAAGCTCCAACAGGATTGTTACCAACTGTAACCGTTGCAACTACTGATTTTGATGCTACATTGATTACTGAAACGTTATCATCATCGCCATTAGCAACATAGGCTTTTGTCCCGTCCGAAGAGAAAGTTAATTCTGCAGGCATCATACCTACAGTAATTGTACTTTTCAACGCATAAGTTGTAGCGTCATACACCAATACTTTTCCGTTCATATCCATTTGAGGCACCCAAATTTCTGTACCATTTGGAGAATAAATAGTATTGTGGTTCATTACAGGTAAACCCATTTTTTTAACAATTGAACCAGTTGTTGCATCAATAACAACAAGTTTACCCGACATAGTTCCTGTCACTGCGTGTCCTGCGCTTAAATCCATTCCCGGAACTCCAATTGCAAGATGATTTGAATGTGAAGAAATATGGTGTGGCCACATTATCATATCTGTATCGGTTCCCATCAATGGAATAGTTCCTGTAACTTCATTAGTTGATAATTTGATTACTGAAATTGTTGCATCTTCACCATTGACAACATACGCTGCTGGATAATTAACGTTTAATGCTGCATTTGTCATATCCATATTATCATCTTTATTACAAGATGATAAAAGTATTGCTCCAATTATTGATGCGGTAAAAGATATATTCTTCATTTTTTAAAGTTTTAATTTTATTATTTTATTGTTTCTACTGTTTTACCACAACTCAACATTTGTGATCCGTAGTAAGGATTTTTAATTGTATTTTCTTTACTTAACCAATTGGCATCTTGCATCGGGCAATATTGATAATAAACCGGTTCAGTAAATTTTGAAACTTTTATCAACTCATACGTATTTTTAGATAATGATTTGAAAAGTTCTCTTTGCTTTTTGATATCCTGTGTTTCAGAAATATTTTTTGCATCAGCAGTTAAATCTTTATAAACTTTCATCCAAGTCATATGTACATCCATTTTCAATGTTTCCATTTTTACGACAGTGATTGCGGTTAATAAATCTTTTGACTTTGCAGAAGCCATTTTACTATCTGTTTTTACCAAGGCATCTTTCAATGAAAAATAATTATCGAAAACTGGTTTTAGTTGGTCTGTTCCTTGGTTTTCAGTCATTGTAGAATGGTCGTTCATTTCCATTTTAGTTTCTTCGGATTTTGTTTCCGTTTTTACTGCAACTTTTGCTTCACGATCGTATTGACAACATCCCGGAAGTTTTGAATATGCAGCATCTGGAGCAAGGAATTTTTCGCTATCATAACCCGCAAGTGCAATACGTTTTAAGATTTCATCTTGATTGGTTTTTTTAGCATCATAAGTAAGCGTAGCCATTTTGGTGTCTTTATTCCAATCAACATTCGCAATTTTCTTGAGACTTCCTGCTTTTTCTATGGTGGTTTCGCACATTCCACAATTCCCGAATATTTTTACGGTTTCAGTTTTAGCGTTTTTGATTTGCGCATTAGACACTGTGAATGATAGCAATAGAGTTATTGCCATCACTATTTTTTTTAGTGATTTCATTGTAAAATAATTTTAAATTGAATTAGTTAAACAAGAACAAAATGACAGCACAACAAAGCCAGCCTTTTGAAAATGAAATTAACTGAGAAAGTAAATGATTTAAAGCAATAATTGCTTTTGATTTGACACAATTATGGCTATCAAATTTAAAATTTAGCCTATTTTTGGTATAAGCCATAAAGAATTGAAACCAGAAGAAATGGAGGTTTCGTAATTGTAAAAATTTTGTTTTTCTGAAAAGAAATTAAAAATATTTTTATTAAAGTTCAATTCATTAATAGAAACAGATGTGTTGCAAGAAGAAGCACAACCACATTTAGAATGGCTGCATTTTCCTCCACAACCTTTATGATTTTTATTCTTCGAATGATTATCACCTTCGCAACAATCTTTTTTATCTGTTTTAGAAGAGATTTCTTTTTTGCAAGATTGTTTTTCTGAATTGTTTCCACACGCAAAAGTTACCATTGGCATCAAGAAGAAGCCAAGTACAACGATTAATAAAATGTGAAACTTTTTCATTTGTATAGAAAATCTAATATTGGACAAAGTTAGAGAAATAATCTTAATTTTCAATAAAGACTTGTTAAAAAAATTTCATCACTACTATTTTGTTTTGATTTATATTCTCATTAAAAGTATTATTAGGGAAGCAAATAGATGAAGACTAAACTACTTAAATCTTTGTTATGAGTGTTAATCTCATCTATGTAAAAATTTAAATCATATAAATGGATTAATTCCTCATTATTATCTGGTATTTGAGCCAGTTGATATAAATTTTAGTTTTTCAGGAAAACTATTATATCGAAATTTTGAGTTTTCTCATCATAATCTAAAGTTAGAAATTTGAATTCACTAGCTTTTAATGTAATTTCATGGAAGATATATGACTATTCAAATCCATCGATAATTTTATCAATTCTTTCCGTTTGTGGAATAAAAGCGATGAATTTCCAGTTCTTCAGTTGGGATACGTTATCAATTAACTGGTTTCATAATCAACAATTATATTTCTTTTAATTTGTAAAAATTACTAATCTACATGTTACAAGTGTTCAGTAAATTAAAAACGATCTTTTAGTCCTAAAAACAAAAATACTGATTATCAATTAATTAAACTGTTTTTATTTCAGCGGGGTGTCACTAAACATAATTGAAGAATCAATTATAATAGAACATTTACAAAAAAATTAACATTCGAGTCAGCTAATAAAATTGTAGATTTGTGCCCAGTATGACAAAAAAGTTCTACATATTGCTACTCGTTATGCTTGGTTTTCTTTTGGGACCAACGCTTACTTATGCGCATGGGACAAAAAAAGAAATGCCATGTTGTAAAAAAGAATTTACAGTAAAAGACTGTTGCAAGAAAAAAGATTCTAATAAGAAAGAACACAATTGCGATAATAGCTGTGTAGGTAATTCTTGTGGTTGCCCAACTGCTTACTGCGGTTATTCCTCGATACTTTCTTTCCAAACAGAAAATAATTCTCTTTTTAGTTTTTCAGAAAGGAAACAAAATTACTATTATTCAGAAATCTTTATTTCTTCAGATTTCCGTTCTATCTGGCTTCCACCTAAAATAAGCTAGATTCATTTCCTGACAGTTACAAATCTGTCTAATCCAAAGCCTGTTTTATGGCTTAAAAAATCATTAAATATTAATCCAATCAACGCTATTCATAGCTCTAAATACTATGGTTTCTGTCATGCTCTAGGATTAATTCATTCAAAATTATAAAAACAATGAACTCAATAAAAAAATTATTGATGGCAATGACTCTATTGCTATCAGTCACTTTCGCCAGCGCGCAAATAAAAAACAAAACAACTGAAACCGTAAAAATCAATGGTAATTGTGGCATGTGCAAAAAAACTATTGAAACGGCTGCAAACATTGATAAAGTTGCCAAAGTAAATTGGGACACGAACACCAAAACCGCTACAGTTACCTACGATACTAAGAAAACCAATCTTGATGCCATACTAAAACGTGTTGCAGATGCTGGATATGACAATGAAAAATTTAGTGCCCCAAATGCTGTTTACGATGAATTGCATGGATGTTGCCAATATGATAGAGAAGCAAGTCCTAAAAAAGCGGAGTAATCATAATCAAATCATTTAAATTAAATTTCATGTTCAAAATAAAAAATATAATCACATTACTCTCCCTGATAGCAACTGTTTCTATAGCAAGTGCACAAATAAAAATAGGAGATTCTTTTCCAGATGTTCAGCTTCAAAACAATAAGAACGCTACAGTTAAACTAAATACTTTTAAAGGAAAAACAGTTTTGGTAGATTTTTGGGCATCATGGTGCGCACCTTGCCGAATGGCTAACAAAAAATTGGTAAAAATGTATGACCAATACAAAGGTCAGAATTTTGAAATTGTTGGAATTTCAATTGATATCGATAAATCAAAATGGTTAAAAGCCATTGAAAAAGACAAAATGAAACACCAGCAATTAATCGACCCGAAAGGTTTTGATGCCAAAACGGCTGTGGCTTTTGGAGTTGAAGCACTGCCTGCAACCTATCTTTTTGATGCATCAGGAAAACTGATTGCCATAAACCCAACCGAATCACAAATAATTGCTCAAATCAAAAAAAACAAAAAATAAAATGAAAACATTACATATAAAATTCGTAGCCGCTGCACTTTTAGTATTATTAACTGGTGTAAAATCATATTCTCAAATCACTAAAGTCAAAATAATGGCAACGGGATTAACTTGTTCTATGTGCTCTAATGCGATAAATAAACAATTAAAATCTTTTACCGAAGTAGATAGTATTGGTACTGATTTAAATTCAAATACGTTTACCGTTTATTTTAAAAAAGATAACTCATTACAACCTAAAGTATTAAAAAACGCTGTTGAAAAAGCTGGTTTCTTTGTAGGTTCTATGGTTTTGACTGCAAAGTTTCATACGCCAACAATTGAGGATAATACAACCTTAAAAGTTGATGATGTAACTTATAATTTCATTGATATTAAAACCCCAGTAGCTCATGCAGAAACAAGATACAGAGTTCTGGATAAAGGTTTTGTAACCCAAAAAGAGTATAAAAAACTAGTTAAATCATATTCTAAATATCCTGGTTATGCTACGGAAAATGAAAATGATTATTATTTAAAGACCCTATAAAAATGAAATATCTATCAATTGTTTTCTTATTACTTATTTCATTCAAAATAGATGCACAGGAATTATTTGTAGTAACCGAACCCGCTAGTAATGTTCCGGCGGGTTCTATTGGGGTTCGGGTTGGTCAATCTCTTATGAAAAATCAACTGGAAAGTGGGTCTATGTATAATTTAACGCCCGAAGTTACTTGGGGAATAAATAAAAATATCATGGTTCGTACCTCAGCTTTTCTTAGTAACCAAGAAAATGGATTGGGGCTTAAAGGTGGTGGTTTTTATGCTAAATATCGTTTCTTTTCTGTAGATGATTTACAAAGTCATTTTAGGATGGCTGTCTTTGGACGATACAGTTATAATAACTCTTTTATTAATCAGGAAGCTATAGACTTAATGGGAGGAAACTCTGGTTACGAAGCTGGTCTGGTAGCTACTCAGTTAATCCATAAAGTTGCCATAAGTTCTTCTGTAAGTTACGCGCGGGCACTTAATAACAGTGATTATAGCTTTCCGGATTTTTTGGGTAACAGCGCAGTAAATTATACGTTCTCAGTAGGGAAATTAATGTATCCAAAAAATTATACAAGTTTTAAACAAACCAACATCAATGCGATGCTGGAATTTACTGGACAAACGATAACCGAAAACGGAAAATCATATCTGGATGTAGTTCCTTCGATTCAGTTTATCATTAACAGTCAGGCGAGAATTGACCTTGCATACAAAAAAGAATTGTATAGCTCGATGCAACGTGCCACATCTGATGGTGTTTTCTTAAAACTGGAATATACTTTTTTTAATGTGACCAAATAAATTACTTCGCCAAGATTTTAATTTAAATCTAAAGTTCATAAAATAAGTGTTTCGATGGCAAAAGACCATCGAAACACTTCCTATGGCTTATCGGGAAATGACACGTGTAAAATCAAATTATCACCAGAACAAATCGTTCTGATTAAACTTATAAAATGAAGAAAATTTTTTATTTATTGCTCTTGGGCTTTGTTTTTGTCAAAGTCCAGGCACAGATTATAGATCCTGTGAAATGGGAACCTAGAATCGAGAAGAAATCCACCTCAGAATATGTACTTACTTTTAATGGTAATATCGAAGCAGGTTGGCACGTATATTCTCAATTTACACCTGAAGATGGTCCTCTTCCTGCCGAATTCATTTTTCATGATAACAAAAGCAATTATGAATTTATTGGAAAAGCAACCGAAAGTGAAACCAAACGAGAGTTTAATGAAATCTTTGGTGTCGATGAAATCTTCTTTTCCGATAAAGTTACTTTTACCCAATTAATCAAACAGATTAATCCAGAAAAGGAAATTATACAAGTGGAGCTTTCTTACCAAGTTTGCATGGAAAACTGTATCAGCGAAACAAAATATTTTGAGTTTGATCTTAAAACGCTTGAAGCAAAAGAAATCCAGGCTTCCGATATTGCAAACGAAAAAACTACCAAAGCTGATGCAAATACTGCGGTAGAAAAACAACCAGAATCTAATGAATCTGATTCTAGTTTATATATGATTTTCTTTATTGCTTTCTTATCTGGTTTTGCGGCATTGCTTACTCCTTGCGTGTTTCCAATGATCCCAATGACAGTAAGTTTCTTTACAAAACAAAGCAAAAACAAAGCCAAAGGAATTAAAAATGCCATTATCTATGGTATTTCAATCGTCTTGATTTATGTATTTCTAGGAACTGTAATTACCTTAATTTTTGGTGCCGATGCACTAAATGCATTATCAACCAATGTATGGTTCAATGTTATTTTCTTTGTGTTATTGGTTGTATTTGCATTATCGTTTTTAGGCGCTTTCGAAATTATGTTACCTAATTCCTGGGCAAATAAAGTGGACCGTCAAGCAGATAAAGGTGGAATCTTAGGAATCGTTTTCATGGCGCTGGCTCTTGCAATAGTTTCCTTTTCTTGTACAGGACCAATTATCGGAACATTATTAGTCGAAGCAGCTTCCAAAGGTGGTATAGCACCAATTGTGGGGATGTTAGGTTTTTCTTTTGCTTTAGCATTACCCTTTATGTTATTTGCCATGTTCCCAGGTTGGTTAAATACATTACCAAAATCTGGCGGATGGTTAAATACAGTAAAAGTATTTTTAGGTTTTATAGAATTAGCTTTAGCATTTAAATTCTTGTCTAATGCCGATTTAGTATTGCAATTGCACTGGTTTGAAAGAGAAATATTTTTATCCATTTGGATTGCTATATTTGGAACTTTGGCATTCTACTTATTCGGAAAAATAACCTTGCCACATGATTCTCCTTCGTCTTCAATTTCAGTAGGAAGATTATCTGTTGGACTAGTGGTATTGGTATTTGCAATATATCTTATTCCGGGTTTATGGGGTGCTCCATTAAAATTAATAAGTGGCTTTCCTCCACCTATGACCTATAGTGAATCTCCATACGGTGTAGGCGGCTCAAACAGAGAATCTACATCAGCAATAGCATTACCAGACGGAGCACATAAAGGACCACATGATATTATGGCTTTTACCGATTATGAAAAAGGATTGGCTTATGCCAAAAGTGTAAACAAACCTATTCTCTTGGATTTTACAGGATTTGCTTGTGTAAATTGCCGAAAAATGGAAGATTATGTTTGGTCGGATCCTCGCATTTTATCTATTTTAAATAATGAAGTAGTTCTTATTTCACTATATGTTGATGACAAAAGAGAATTGCCTATCGAGGAACAATATGTCTCTAAAGAAACTGGCAAAAAGATAAAATCAATAGGAAACAAATGGAGTGATTTCCAAATCACTCGTTATAAGGCAAACGCTCAGCCGTATTATATCATATTGGATACAAAAGAGAAAAGTTTAAACCAACCAGTTGGATATATGCCAGACATTACTGAATATGAACAATGGCTGAAATATGGCATTAAACAGTTTCAAAAATAGAAAAAAGCTGTCTAAAAATGATTTGGACAGCTTTTTTTATAACGCAATATTTTTAGGGTTAAAAATAATAACTTTTAAAATACTTTGATTTTATTGGGTAATGGTTCTAGTCTCTAATGAGAAAAAATCTTGTAGTGTAGATGGTTCTTGTTGTGCAGGAGGAAAAGCACCTCCAAAAAAATCATAAATATTTTAAAGAGCGTCCCTATTAATGGACGCTTCTTATTAATATCAGATTTAAAACTTCATTCGCTGTATTCTAACTGCATTCAAAATAGCTAATAAAGCCACACCAACATCGGCAAAAACAGCTTCCCACATGGTGGCTAAACCTCCGGCACCAAGAACCAGTACAATTGCTTTTACTGTGAATGCCAACCCAATGTTTTGCCAAACGATTTGTTTTGTTTTTCTACCAATATTTATTGCTGTAAAAATTTTCGTGGGCTGGTCGTTTTGAATAACGATGTCGGCGGTCTCGATAGTGGCATCGCTTCCTAAACCACCCATTGCAATTCCGGCATCGGCAAGGGCTACAACCGGCGCATCATTTACACCATCACCAACAAAGGCAATTTTAAGGTTTTGCTTTTTCAATTCTTCTACTTTTTCTACTTTGTTTTCAGGTAACAAATCGCCATAGGCTTGATCGATATTTAATTCTTTTGCAACAGCATCTGCAACGGCTTGTTTATCTCCCGAAAGCATTACGGTTTTGATGTTTATTTTATGCAAACTTTCGATAGCTGTTTTTGCATCTTCTTTTATTTCGTCAGCAATTAGAAAGTATCCTGCATATTTTTGATTGATGGCAATAACTATTATTGTAAATGGTGTGTTGTCGATTTCAGCATCGTAACTGATATTGAATTTCTTCATTAATTTTACATTTCCTGCCAATATTTCTTTTCCTTCTACATTACCTTTCAATCCGTGTCCTGCAATTTCTTCGACATCGGTAACTGTTACCTCTTTTTCTGAACCTTTGGCATATTCAATAATAGCAGTTCCTACCGGATGTGTGGATTTGGTTTCTAATGCTGCTGTGAATTTTATTAAATCAGCTTCCGGAATATCAACGGCTACCACTTTTTGAACTTTAAAAACGCCTTTGGTCAGCGTTCCAGTTTTGTCCATAACTACTGTTTGAATAGATGCCATTATATCTAGAAAATTCGAGCCTTTTACTAAAATTCCATTTTTACTTGCTGCACCAATACCTCCAAAATATCCCAAAGGAATAGAAATTACCAGCGCACAAGGACAGGAAATAACCAAGAAAACTAAAGCTCGGTATAACCAATCGTTGAAGATATAATTTTCTATGAATATCATTGGAACTAAACAAATACAGATTGCCAAAAACACAACTATTGGGGTGTATATTTTAGCAAATTTTCGAATAAATAGTTCGGTAGGTGCTTTTTTAGCCGTGGCATCTTGCACCATCTCAAGGATTTTTGACAACTTACTATCAGTGTAAGCCGTTGTCACTTCGACTTGAACAACTGTATTCAGGTTAATCATTCCTGCAAGAACGGTTTCTCCTTTTTGTTTTGTATCTGGTTTGCTTTCTCCTGTTAATGCTGCTGTGTTTAAGGAAGCATTATCTGAAAGTAATTTTCCGTCGAGTGCTAATTTTTCTCCTGGGCGTAATTGGATTATTTCTCCAATGACAATTTCAGCTGCTTTTTTATCAATAGTATTGCCCTCTTTGATAACTGTAGCGGTATCTGGTCTTTGATCCAACAATAATTTGATGTTGTTTTTTGCTCTTTGAACTGCCAGTGTTTGAAATACTTCGCCAACGGCATAAAATAGCATTACGGCAACACCTTCGGGATATTCACCAATAGCGAATGCTCCGATTGTAGCAATACTCATTAATAGGAATTCTGAAAAGATTTCGCCTTTACGTATGCTTTCAAAAGCTTCTTTTATTACCGGAAAACCAACAGGAGCATAAGCTACTACATACCAAGAAATACGGACCCAGCCAGTGAACCAAGTTTGTGGAAAATAATTATCAAAACCAATAGCAATGAGTAATAGCACAAAACTTATAACTGCTGGCAAGAACATTTGAAACGTCGTTTGATTACCGCCTGAATGGTCGTGTCCGTCATCATCCGAATGCTCATCGTGATTGTGCTGGTCCTTTACTATTTTTTTAGCCTTTGTATCATCGTGTTCGTTGCTACAACAGCTTTCTTTTTTAGTTTTCTTTTTTACCTGCTTATCTGCCATTTTATTTATTTTTTCTTCTTGTGAACAGCAAGTCATTTTACCTTGAGCATCATAAGTGTGCTTGTGTTTTGGATCTGTATTTTTCATTTTTTAATCATTTTAAATTAATTAAGAATATTTTATTTAATCATTTTCGTTTTCCTTACCGTGTTTTATTATCATATTTTGCTTCCATTTTATATACCATTTTTGATGGTGTAATGAAAGTAGAAAATACAATGCGCAAGCACCTATTATAGCTATAATAAACATATCTAATCCTACCGCAACACCAACTGCTGATGTACACCATACGGTTGCTGCTGTTGTTAATCCGTGTGATGTTCCTGCAGTAGAATTGCGATAAATAATTCCAGCACCTAGAAAACCAACGCCTGTTACAATATTTGCAATTACTCTTGAAGTATCCGCTGGGTTATTTACCAAATGGGCTGTAATAGCTGTAAACAAAGTTGCGCCAATACATACGGCTGCATACGTTCTTATTCCTGCATCTTGACAGTGTTTTTCTCTATCTAAACCAATAAATCCTCCTAATAAAAAGGAGACAATCAGTTTGGAAACAATAATTAATTCTGCATTTATATCCATAATTTATATATTACATTATATAAAACGATTTTGGCTTTTCTACAATTGGTAAATCTGTATCGCCTATCAATTCTTTAATATTTATTTCTATTGTTATTGCAAGACTTGTCATTGGAATGTCGGTTGTTACATTTTCGAACGGATCTTGTAATATAATTGCCGTTCGTTCTA
>NZ_MTCA01000251.1:0-4179 GCF_002150205.1 Flavobacterium sp. FPG59
GTCAAATGTCATAAAGTTTTAAAGTCACGAATGACTATTTACTTTTGACTTTCAAACTTTTGACTTAAACACTACCTCGGGTTACTTCTCTAAACTTCAAACCTTTTTATTTTGAAGTGCTAATTATAAAACTCTTACAGTTTTTATAAAAAATCGGAACGGGTTACGGGTCTAAATCCTAAAAACTTATATAAAAGCCAAAGTAGAGATGCGATTAATCGCATCTCTACAGTTGACAAAATTTATTTATTCTTCTAAACGAATATCAAGTCCAAGACCTTTCAATTCATGCATCAATACATTGAATGATTCAGGTAATCCTGGTTCTGGCATAGACTCTCCTTTAACGATTGCCTCGTACGTTTTAGCTCTACCAATTACGTCGTCAGATTTCACTGTCAAGATTTCACGAAGTGTACTAGAGGCTCCATAAGCCTCAAGTGCCCAAACCTCCATCTCTCCAAAACGTTGACCTCCAAATTGAGCTTTACCTCCAAGTGGTTGTTGAGTGATTAAAGAGTACGGCCCGATAGAACGTGCGTGCATCTTGTCATCAACCATGTGACCTAATTTCAACATATAGATAACACCTACAGTTGCAGCTTGGTGGAAACGCTCTCCAGTACCACCATCATACAAATGCGTATGACCAAAACGAGGTACTCCAGCTTCATCCGTTAAAGCGTTGATTTCGTCTAAAGATGCTCCGTCAAAAATTGGTGTAGCAAATTTTCTACCCAAGTTCATACCAGCCCATCCTAAAACCGTTTCATAAATCTGACCAATATTCATACGAGAAGGTACCCCAAGTGGGTTCAACACGATATCAACTGGTGTTCCATCTTCAAGGAAAGGCATATCTTCATGACGTACGATACGAGCAACAATACCTTTGTTACCGTGACGACCCGCCATTTTATCACCCACTTTTAACTTACGTTTTTTCGCGATGTATACTTTAGCTAATTTCAAAATTCCTGCTGGCAATTCATCTCCAACAGTAATCGTGAATTTCTCTCTACGTAATGCACCTTGTAAGTCGTTCAATTTAATTTTATAGTTATGAATTAAATCATTAACCATAGTATTAGTAGCATCATCAGCTACCCATTGACCTTTACTTAAGTGAGCAAAATCCTCTACTGCATAAAGCATTTTTTGAGTATATTTTTTACCTTTTGGTAAAACTTCTTCACCCAAATCATTCATTACACCTTGAGATGTTTTTCCGTTAACGATCAAGAAAAGTTTTTCAACTAATTTGTCTTTCAATTCAACAAATTTCACTTCAAACTCCATTTCAAGTGCACCTAAAGCATCCTTGTCTTGTGTACGTTTACGCTTATCTTTTACCGCTCTTGCAAACAATTTCTTGTCTAAAACAACACCATGTAAAGAAGGAGAAGCTTTCAAAGAAGCATCTTTAACATCACCTGCTTTGTCCCCGAAGATTGCACGAAGCAATTTCTCTTCCGGCGTAGGATCTGATTCTCCTTTTGGAGTAATCTTTCCGATAAGAATATCACCAGGTTTTACCTCGGCACCAATTCTAATCATACCGTTTTCATCCAAATCTTTAGTAGCTTCTTCAGAAACGTTAGGAATATCATTCGTTAATTCTTCGTTACCTAATTTAGTATCTCTAACCTCTAATGAATAATCATCAACGTGGATAGAAGTAAAAATATCGTCACGAACTACTTTTTCAGAAATTACAATCGCATCCTCAAAATTGTAACCTTTCCAAGGCATAAACGCCACTTTCAAGTTACGTCCAAGAGCTAACTCTCCATTTTGAGTTGCGTAACCTTCCGATAGTACTTGACCAGCAACAACTCTATCCCCTTTTCTTACGATAGGTTTAAGGTTGATACTTGTACCTTGGTTGGTTTTTCTAAATTTAATTAGATTATATGTTTTTTCATCTGGTTCAAAACTAACCATTCTTTCTTCCTCAGAACGATCGTATTTGATAGTGATTATATTAGCATCAACGTACTCAATAACTCCATCACCTTCAGCATTTATCAACACTCTAGAATCAGAAGCAACTTGACGCTCTAAACCTGTACCTACAATTGGAGCTTCAGGACGAATCAAAGGAACCGCCTGACGCATCATGTTAGATCCCATCAAGGCTCTGTTCGCATCATCATGTTCCAAGAAAGGAATCAAAGATGCAGAAATTGATGCAATCTGGTTAGGCGCAACGTCAGTATAATCAACTTTTGAAGGCTCAATTACTGGGAAATCACCTTCTTGACGAGCAATAACATCCTCAGCAGTAATTTTACCAGCAGCATCCATTTGAATGTTTGCTTGTGCAATCAACATACCTTCTTCTTCTTCAGCACTTAAGTAAACTGGAGTAGACTCTAAATCTACAACTCCGTTAGTTACTTTACGGTAAGGTGTTTCAATGAAACCCATTCCGTTTACTTTAGCATAAACACCAAGAGATGAAATCAAACCAATGTTTGGTCCCTCTGGAGTTTCAATTGGACATAAACGTCCGTAATGCGTATAGTGAACGTCACGTACCTCAAAACCAGCTCTCTCTCTTGAAAGTCCACCTGGTCCTAGTGCAGATAATCTTCTCTTGTGCGTAATCTCTGCTAATGGATTTGTTTGATCCATAAACTGAGACAACTGATTTGTTCCAAAGAAAGAGTTGATAACAGATGATAATGTTTTAGCATTAATCAAATCTATTGGTGTAAACACCTCGTTATCTCTAACGTTCATTCTCTCACGAATGGTTCTAGCCATACGAGCCAAACCAACACCAAATTGTTGAGACAATTGCTCTCCAACAGTTCTTACACGACGATTAGATAAGTGATCAATATCATCAATCTCAGCTTTTGAGTTGATTAATTCAATCAAATATTTAACAATAGTTATGATATCCTCTTTGGTCAAGACTTGCTTTTCCATTGGGGTATCTAAGCCTAATTTTTTATTAATTCTATAACGACCTACTTCACCTAGGTTATAACGTTGATCAGAGAAAAATAATTTATCAATGATACCACGAGCTGTTTCCTCATCAGGCGGTTCAGCGTTACGTAATTGTCTGTAGATATGCTCAACAGCCTCTTTTTCAGAGTTTGTTGGATCTTTTTGTAACGTATTATGAATGATAGCATAATCACCTTGATTTGCATCTTCTTTGTGTAACAAAATAGATTTAACGTTAGAATCAATGATTTCTTCTACATTATCTTTATCGATAATTGTATCTCTATCAAGGATTATTTCGTTACGTTCGATAGAAACTACCTCACCAGTATCTTCATCAACAAAATCTTCATGCCATGTATTCAATACACGTGCCGCTAATTTTCTACCGATATATTTTTTAAGACCTGTTTTCGAAACCTTAATTTCTTCAGCAAGATCAAAAATTTCAAGAATATCCTTATCTCTTTCAAAACCAATGGCTCTGAATAAAGTTGTTACAGGAAGTTTTTTCTTTCTATCAATATAAGCATACATTACACTATTGATATCTGTAGAAAATTCAATCCAAGAACCTTTAAACGGAATTACTCTCGCAGAATACAATTTTGTACCATTTGCATGGAATGATTGACCAAAGAATACTCCAGGCGAACGATGTAATTGAGATACAACTACACGCTCAGCACCATTGATTACAAAAGTACCACTTGGTGTCATATAAGGAATTGTTCCTAAATAAACATCTTGAACAATCGTTTCAAAATCTTCGTGTTCTGGGTCGGTACAATATAGTTTTAACCTAGCTTTTAAAGGTACACTATAGGTAAGACCTCTTTCTATACATTCTTGAATTGTATAACGTGGTGGGTCTACAAAATAATCAAGGAATTCTAATACGAAATTATTTCTCGTATCAGTAATTGGAAAATTCTCCATGAAGGTATTGTAAAGCCCTTCGTCACCTCTTTCGTCTGATTTAGTTTCTAATTGAAAAAAATCTTTAAACGATTTAACCTGAACATCTAGAAAATCTGGATAGTCAGGAATGTTTTTAGTTGAGGCAAAATTCAATCTTTCAGTCTGATTTGTTAGCATCAATGAACAAAATTTTGATTAAAAAGTAATTTTATTATACAAATAACAAGCTATTTGCATGATTATTTCACATGCATTACATCTTTTAAAAATTAATTAAGGATAACTACTTTCTTATTA
>NZ_MTCA01000296.1:0-3051 GCF_002150205.1 Flavobacterium sp. FPG59
CATATAGTTAGTATAAATAGTTAGAATAAATTAACAAAGTGAATTATGAATATACAATTACCTTCATTTATTTTTAAAGTACCCAGATTTTTATTCCTATTTTGGTCCTTGTATACGGTAAATAGTAGTGCCCAGGTTACTGCAAATACGAATCCCAGTAATGCGCAAATTAACCTCGCCCTACAAGGGCCTGGTATAGTCATTACTGGGGGTACCTTGGTTGGTGCTCAAACAGATGGCGCTATTTTAAGATCGAACCAAGTAGCCACTTTTACAAATGGTATTACGGGTGCAGGTCTTGGTTTTCCTAGTGGTGCCTATTTTAGTACAGGAAATACAACATTAGAGTTGACAAATAGGAATACTGTTATCCAGCAATCTGCTTTTCCGGCTGCAGGCGCTACTCTTTCAGATGCCGATTTATCTACAATTGATCCAACGGCTACTCGAGATCTAGTGGCTTATACTTTTACGATTACCTTAGGGCCTACCATAACTGGTTTAAGAATTGGGTATCATTTTGGGTCCGAAGAATATCCGGATTATGTAGGTACAGTTTTTGATGATGCGTTTGGTTTTTTTATTTCGGGGCCTGGTATTACAGGTACTCGAAATTTAGCCACTACTCCAGCTGGAAGTCCTACATCTATCAACAAAATAAACGGGGGTTTTCCTGGCTCTGTAGCAGGAGCGACTCCTGTGGCGGCTTATGATGGTACACAATCTGCTTTATACATAAATAACGGACATACCACTACTGTTTCAGGAGGGGCTTATGTAGCAAACACTGATCCTCAACCTGGTCCTTTTCCTATTTTTACTGAGTTTAATGGCGTTACAAGGTTTATAACAAGAACTGTTAATAATTTAACCCCAGGGGGTACCTATACCTTTAAGGTTGTTATTGCTGATGCTAGTGATGATTTCTTAGATTCAGGTGTATTTTTGAATTTAATTGAGGGGTTGACAAATGCTAATTTGCAAATTAGTAAAACGGTTAATAACCCTACGCCAATTGTGGGCAGCAATGTTACCTTTACTTTAACGGCAAGTAATTTGGGATCAGGAGCAGCAACAGGTGTTAATGTTACAGATATTTTACCAGCAGGTTATACTTTTGATAGCGCTTTACCGTCAGTAGGCACTTACGACAACACTACAGGCCTTTGGTCAATAGGTGATTTAGCCAACGGTGGAAATGCAACTCTATCTATAGTGGCTAGAGTAAATGCTTCAGCAAGTTATATTAACACAGCAACTATTGCTGGAAATGAAACAGACCCTGTATTAGGGAATAATACATCAACAGCTAGTATTGCTATTCAACCAGATAGCGATAATGATGGAGTGGGGGATTTTACTGATCTAGATGATGATAATGATGGAATTCGTGATATTGTTGAAGATACTAATTGTGCATCAGGTCCTTTTGTTGTTGAAAATATTTTAAATGAAGTTTTTGAAACAGGAACAGTTGGTTTCCCAGTACCTAAAGGAGATTTAGTGGGAGTTCCGGGTATAGTTGGTTTATTAGAAGCATATAATAGTAATCCTGGAAATTCTTCAACAACTAATGTTGGTGAATATTCAAGTGTTGTTGGTTTTGATGGGAATCTAACTAAGGTTATTAATGCAAATGGTGGTGGAATTGTTGATCAATTGCAAATGTCTTCGTTTGTAGTAAAAAAGAATATTGATCTTTTAGCTGGAAATATTATTACAGTTAGTGCTGATTTTTCACTGGATATGGCTGCAGGTGGACCTAGTAATGAATATGGTATAGCTTTAGGCGCTGGTGGACAAGATCCAATTTGGAGAGATGATGTACCGGGAGTTCCTGATGGGGTCTT
Organism: Flavobacterium sp. FPG59; assembly: GCF_002150205.1. Lineage (NCBI taxonomy): Bacteria > Pseudomonadati > Bacteroidota > Flavobacteriia > Flavobacteriales > Flavobacteriaceae > Flavobacterium > Flavobacterium sp. FPG59. Next base: position 1,851 of record NZ_MTCA01000296.1, read on the forward strand.
TTTATATGGCCATGGTGTATCTTTAATACGTGAGCCAAATAGTTCAGGACCAACATTTACTGCTCCATCAAGAGTTACCGGATGGTTTAGACAAAAGTCAACGTATTATGTTGCAAATAATGGATCAGGAGTTTTACATTTATATGCTAATAATGAGGGTTATCAATATGGCCCAACAGGTATTCCTACTAGTGCACCTATTATTGCTAATGGCATAAATTTTGGTCCGGCAAGTAATTATCCGTGGTTAAATAATGCTTCTTTAAGTGTTTCAGTAGATCAATATGTTGATAATATTGTCATAAATGTTAACCATTGTGATTTTGATGGAGATGGGGTACAAAATTCTTTTGATTTAGATTCAGATAATGACGGTTGTTCAGATTCTAATGAGTACTATAACAATGCTACGAGTGCAGCTTCGGGACAGCAATTTGGTCAAACAGGAGGAGCAGTAGCGCCTGTAAATGCTAATGGTACAGTAAACTTGCCGGCAGCTACATATACAGGATCTTATGCTAATGCGACATCTGTGGGAACATCTAGTTCAATAGCAACGCAACCAGTTAATAGAATTATAAATGCGGGTACAAATACTACTTTCAGTGTAGCGGCAGCTGGTGGTTCAGGTGTTACACAATACCAATGGCAAGTTGATTCTGGTTCTGGTTTTACTGATATATCAAACGGTGCTGTTTACAATAATGCTACAACGAACACTTTAACTTTGACTTCTGTACCTGCAACATTTAATGGATATGTGTATAGAGTAATAATCAGGGAATCTAATTTTGTTTGTTCATCTGTAGTTTCGGCTGAAAGAACATTAACTGTATTTCCTGCACCAGTGGTAACGATTGCAGATGCTTCAATCACAGAAGGAGGAAACTTGAGTTTCCCAGTTACATTGAGCAACCCATCAGCTACAGACATCACCGTTACTTTAGGCTTTACCAATGTAACGACAGCCAATGGCGATTATACAACAGTTCCAGTAACAGTAACGTTCTTAGCAGGAGCCACAACAGCTACAGCAACAGTACCCACAACGGCAGATACTATCGATGAATTAGACGAAACCTTCACGGTAGCTATTACCAGTACAACAGGAACCGTTGGATCAACAACAGATACCGCTACAGGAACAATCAATGATGATGACAATGCCCCAACAGTAGCAAGTATCAGTCCTTCAAATGCT
>NZ_MTCA01000215.1:0-5273 GCF_002150205.1 Flavobacterium sp. FPG59
GGCTTGTATAATCCGATAAATGTCTTAAATTTGCAACCGCAATACAGAACAAGTGTTGCGGTTCTTTTAAATACAAAATGCGAAAATAGCTCAGTTGGTAGAGCGCGACCTTGCCAAGGTCGAGGTCGCGGGTTCGAGCCCCGTTTTTCGCTCAAACACCTCTTAATGCTCGGATGGTGAAATTGGTAGACACGCTGGACTTAAAATCCAGTGAACAGCAATGTTCGTGCGGGTTCAAGTCCCGCTCTGAGTACAAAAGCTCCTTCATTTGAAGGAGCTTTTTTTATGACCGATAGTTAAAGATTTATATTGTTTTGATTGAAGGAATGGTCAAGTTGTTAGACGAAGTTTAATTTTATAAATACAATCAGTATGGGGGCTTTTGTAATTAGTAAGCGGTTTAATGACGAGTATAAGTTTGTTTTTACCTCTAGGAAAGGGAAAGTGGTTTTTACAAGTTTGAGTTATGAGTTGAAGTTTGAATGTGAGGAAGCTATTGAGCAATTTAAGCTTAAAAGTGATACTGCTGATTTTTTAAAGTTCAAGTCTACGTCAGGTAAATTTTATTTTAAGCTCATGCTTGAGGGGAGTCATTTTGCAACAAGCAGAAAGTATACTACGTCCTTGCGTCTTCAGAAAGGTATTGATGAAATTGTACGCTACGCATCAGTGTCAGAAACGTTAGATTTTACGTCGAATGATTTGATATTTTTAGAAGATTAAACTAAATATTGTGAAATTAAAAAGAGCGCTTGGATTTAATTCCAAGTGCTCTTTTTAATTGTGACTATACTCCAATAAAAAAGCCATCTCGCAAGGCGGATGGCTCTTAAAATTTTTAGAATTGAGTTCTAATTATTTTTTTGCAGCTTCAGTAGCAACTTCAGCAGCTTCAGTAGCAGTAGCAGCAGCAGAATCAACAACAGTTGCAGCAGAATCAACTACAGCAGCAGCAGAATCAACAACAGCAGCAGCAGAATCAACTACAGCAGCAGCGTCCTCAGCAGGTGCATCAGCTTTTTTACAAGAAACAACAGTTAATACAGCAACAGCAGCTAAACTTAAAAATACTTTTTTCATCTTAATTTAATATAAAGGTTAATTATTAATTCGTGGCAAAGATATAAATTTTTTAATATGTAAAATATTTTTTTATTTTTTTTTTGAAAAATAATATACTTTTTACCAACACTGTATTTGATTACAATTTTTGTGCCAATTTTAATAAAACAAACGGTGTTTTTTTTGTTATTAATTTTTGAGCAAAATCTGACTTTATTTTGTGTTTAACTTTTTTGTTGTCAATCTTTTACTTTTTTTTGGGTGTACCAGTTTCAACTCATTGATTAGATTTTTCGCCCCAGCGTATTTATCCATAATGAAGAGCACATAGCGGATGTCTACCATGATGTTTCTACAAATACTTGGGTCGTAATAGATGTCACTCATTGTACCTTCCCAAACGCGGTCAAAGTTCAAACCTATCAAGTTACCGCTAGCATCTAGAGCAGGGCTTCCTGAGTTGCCTCCAGTAGTGTGGTTTGTACCTATGAAACATACGGGCATTTTTCCGTTTTCAGCATACTCACCGTAGTCTTTATTTTGATACAAATCGATCAGTTTTTTAGGAACATCAAACTCATAGTCACCAGGAATGTATTTTTCCATTACACCATCTAAATACGTTATTGAGGTGTACAGTGTAGCATCTTTGGGTTCGTACCCTTTCACTTTTCCATAAGTAACACGTAAGGTACTGTTTGCATCTGGGAAAATTCTACTATCGGTATTGAGTTCTAATTGCGCTTTCATGTACGTGCGTTGCAATGCCGTAATCGTTTGGTTGATTTCGTCGTATTTAGGTGCTATTAGCGTGTTGTAGCTATCTGCAAGTTCTTTTGCTAATAGATATCCAGGATCTTTATTTAAATTCGCTAAAATGGTTGGCGCGTCTCCAGTTAAAACTTCTTTTAAGCTGTTGTAGCTCGTTAATCTTGAATTGGTGTATATTGTTGTAGCTAGATTTTTGGCGTCAATATTTTCTAAACTTTTCGGTAAAAATTGTTTTGGAGATTTTGTAGCGTACAATGCTATCAATTGTTCAAAAACTTTTTCGTCAACGGTAGCATTGAAGTTTTTATAAAAATCGGTCAAGCCGCTAACTAAATTATTTTTTCGATCCGTAAAGGCTTGTTCCCCTTTTGATTTGTATACTTGTTCTAATTGATACAATCTGAAAGCTGTACTCAATAGTTCAGTATTTCGTTGTACGGTTTCCATAAAGTAATCTCGAGCAAGCGCGTAGGGCGCAATTGCTGTGTAGTTTTTATCAAAATCAGCTAAAAGTGTACCGTATTCTTTTTCTTTACCAGCTTTAGTGATTTTTTGCTGAAAAGCTTTTTCAGCCTCTCTTTTTACAGCTACCGCATTCGATTTTTGAAGTCCTTGAGTTTCACCAATCCATTTTTTCCAATAATTAGCAATACTAGCATATTTAGAGGCGTACTGAATTTTAATAGCATTGTCTTTACGCATGAATCCATCGGCTACTTTTAAGGCTTTATCGCGAATTTCAATCTTTGCAGGATTAAGTTCGTTGACAATTTGTTCGATGGCTACAGATGGTAGGTATTCGTTGGTTTTTCCTGGATAACCAAAAACAAGCGTAAAATCATCTTCGGCTACACCGTCAAGAGAAATAGGTAAGAAGTGTTTTGGAGTATAAGGCACATTGTCTTTAGAGTATTTTGCAGGGCGGTTATTTTTATCGGCATAAATACGGAATAACGAAAAATCTCCTGTATGACGTGGCCAAACCCAATTGTCTGTGTCAGACCCAAATTTCCCTATTGATGTAGGCGGAGCTCCAACCAAGCGCACATCAGAAAAAGTCTCTGTTACAAAAAGTAGGTATTGATTGCCTTCGTAAAACGTACGAATTTTGTTTTCTTGCCAAGATTCTTTCGGGAAAGAGGCGCTCAATTTCGTGATGTTTTCTTGAATTTTTTTCTGTTTATCGGCTTCGTTTGTTAGTGTCGCTGTGCCTTCAAGAATTTGAGTAGTTACGTCTTCAATTTTCACCATAAAAGTAACAGTCAAATTTTCGTTTGGTAATTCGTCTTCCATTTTATAGGCCCAAAATCCATCAGCTAAATAATCTTTCTCAACTGATGAGTGCGATTGAATTTGAGAATAACCGCAGTGGTGATTGGTAAGTAATAAGCCTTTTGGCGAAATCACTTCAGAAGTACAGCCACCGTTAAAATGCGGCACTGCGTCTTTCATGCTAGACTGATTGACATCATAAATGTCTTTGATTGACATTTTCATGCCTAGATTCTTCATTTCGGTTTCATTCATTCCTTTCAATAAAGAGGGAATCCACATACCGCCTTGTTGCGCTTGTGTTTGAATGACAAATAGTAATAAGAACAATTTTAAAAATTTCATTGGTATATAATTTAGTTTGAGAAAAGTGTGATACAACTGGATGATTGATTTTAAATATAATGGAACAGAAAATGTTTTAGTGTCTTTTACCTTTCCAAGTTCCTCCGTATTTATATTGAGTCAATGATTTTGATTTTTCGCAGCAAGATTGGCAAACAAAAATCCAATTTTTTCCCGAGGCGATTTGAACCCGAAACATAGTATCGGCTGCAATGGAGCAAATTTCACATATTTTGGTTTTCATTTTGTTAGCTCAAGTGAGGCGTTTCATTTTAATAATCAATACTTGTTTTTAATATGTTTCTACAAAACGAATCGGCTTAGTAAAAGTTTTAAAAAGTCCGTGTTTGATTATTTTATTAGCAATTTCAATCGGTTTTAAGACGCATTAATTTTCGATTATGCATTTCAAAACCGCTGGCAAGATACAATTTTTGTGCTTTTGTATTGTGTGGTTCTACCTCAAGATAGATCAGTTTTAACGATAATTTATGGCTTTCGGCTTTTACAAAATTTATGGCTTTGCTGCCAATGCCTTTGCCTCGAGCTGTTTCTGTGACGAATAATTCATCTAAAAAAGCAACTTTTCCTTGGTATTCAAAACTAAACACAAAAGTTAGAATAAGGTAACCAACCACTTGCTCTTGGCTATAGATCAACCAAGCTTTTCCAAAGGACGGATTGTCTATAAATTGATCTAATAATTTTCTTGTCGTTTCAATAGTAATAGGATAACCATCAATGGCGTAAAAATCAACCATCAAAGCAATGACAGTATTTACATCTTGTTTATCTATTGTTTTAAAGTGAATCATATTGTTCTATTTAGTAGCGTAAAGGTAGTTAATATCGAATTTGGTCTTGCCATAACCGTTCGTCATTTCGATACAACCGTTCGTCATTTTTCGGTAAAACAACAGCAGAAGCCGTTCTATATTTGTCTCATCAAAACAAACAAAAACAATTTAAAACAAATAAAAATGAGAACAGAAATTTTAAAAAAAGGAGTAGTTGTAGTAAAAGCAGTTTTAGGTTTTATTTTAGGCTTTGCACTTTTTCATCTAGTTAAAACGTTAATCGGCTAAACTCAAATTGGCGTAGGCAATTCGAACATCATTCAATCATTCAATCAAGTAACATCTATGGGACAATACAAGGCAAACTCAATAAATTCTCAAAATTTCAATTTAACATTTGACAATCAGAAAATTGGGGAACTAATTTATGAAAAATGGTATTCTTTCAACGCTAAAATTTTAATGTCTGACGGTGCAAAATATCAACTTGAACCAAAAGGTTTTTGGGACTCAAAAATTGAGTTGAAAGACGGCACAAAAGCTTTATTAGAATTTAAAATGGGTTGGAAAGGAATAATTATCAAAACCTTTTTTGATAACAAAGAAGATACTTTTTTACTAAAACTTAACGGACTTTTGAGTAGTAAGTTTGTTTTAATTGACACAGACAAAAGAGAGTTAATGGTTGCTGAAACTGATTTTAAATGGAATAAACTTAACTATGACTATAATATTGAAACAACCCAAAACTTCGACAAGTTTGACAATAAGGAATTATTAATACTTACAATATTGCACTGCATAAATTACTATATGACAATTATTGTATCAGCAGGATAAAATGACAAAAGAAGCACAAAAAATACCCGAACCGCTAACAGCTAGAGTTTCGTTGCGTGCGAAGCACGAACAATGAAACTCGTGTTGAACGGAACCGGCAATTATCTTGTAATATGGAGTTATCGAAAAGTGTAAATAAGGCTATTTGAGAAGTGTTTCTATTTCTATTATGGAATTATCGACAAT
>NZ_MTCA01000199.1:0-5602 GCF_002150205.1 Flavobacterium sp. FPG59
TATATTGATAATCAATTAAGTAATGYAAATAGAAACGTCCTTATTCTATTGCAAAAATAYAAAAAATAGTTTTTGAATTTGTTTTTAATGGTTGTTTTTGAAAGGAATTTATTTTAAGGCTCACAAGCTACCGTAGGTTTAGTTCAACAGCAGTTTGCAGAAATGGCGGGTTTTGGGCTTAATTTAAAGTTGGTTTTGTGTCTTTGAAGTCAGTGCAAAACAGCAAGTTTCGGCTTCCTTAATCAACCACTTCTAGAAGCACGAGAACGATAGTCCCGAAGAAATTCGGGACTTTTTTTAGGATTTATTTTTCCAATTCAAACGATGAAAAACACTCAATCGAATAATATCACGATCAAAAAAATCAACGCCGCTAGGTCGTCTTTGATAACTGTTGAGGTAGCCTAACTCATACGAAAAATGGTTGCTGGCTTGAAAATGTAAAGCTGCGTAAATTCTGTTTTGGTCAAAGGTGTTTTTACGGGTTGATTTTCCAGCATTAAACATGATTTCATCAGAGAGAATGGCTTTTACAGCTTGGTTTTCTTTTTTCCAAAACGTATAATCTCCTTGCAGACGGTATCTAAAACGCCATGAAAAAGTACTTCCTAGCAGTAATCCTGAAGAATTAGCGTTGTGAATAAAACGTTCCTCTACTTGAAAACGCTGATTGAGTACTATTTTTTTGCCGCTGATTCTCCAAGTCAAGTCTTGTTGCCCGCGGTATTCAGGAATCCTAAAGTCGGGATTAATTTCAGGTATTTGTGTAGTAACCGAAAAATGAGCAAATCCAGCACCTGTTTCCAGATGGCTGTTTATTCTGTAACGTCCTTGCACACGCAACACATAAACATTTTGCTGAATGGGTTTTGTGAAAACTCGATTGTCAATTTCAGAATGTAAAGACCATTTTTCACTCAACAGCAATTGGTTGTAATAGCGCGTCCATACAATACTTTGATGGTCAACTTTTTTTACGGTTTGTGCTTGTAACCCCAAAGAGAGTAGTGTACAAAAGAAAAGAAATTTTTGAGTCATTAGTTTTAAAAATGGTTGCAAATGTACACAAAGTCAACCATTTTAAAGCAGTTACGTATCTGTTGATTCAATTCTTTTCGTATAAAAAAAAACAGCACCGTCAACCTATTTGGTAGCGGTGCTGTATTATAAAAGGATAAAGTTGCTGTTTACAACGAATATTTCAAGGTAATTCCGTAGGTTCTTTGGTCACCTAAAACACCAGCATAATGTCCAGCATTTCCTCCAGCTGGTAATAATTGCTCAAAGTAATCTTTGTTCAATAAGTTTCGACCCCAAAAGTTTACAGATAATCCTTCGGTTGCTCTAAATCCGAAACGACCGTTAAAGATGGCATATCCTTGAACCACCAAGAATTTTGAAGCTGATGGACTTGATGAAAATTCAGAGCGTGCATACGAGTCAATTGCTACAAAGAATTTACCTAGGTTACTAAAAAACTTAGCTGATTTGGTATATTCTCCGCCTAAACTTCCGGCCCATTTTGAAACACCTGGCAAAGTACTTCCAGACACATCTTTGAAAGATACAGGAGCTCCCGTTTCTTCAAGAGGCAGTGGAGCGTTGGTGAATTTAATATATTTTCCATCCGTATAACTCAATGCCCCGTTGAAAGTAAAATGTTCATTGATTACAAAACTAGCATCAACTTCAGCACCTCGTACACGTACTTTGTCTGCATTGGCTAGGTAACCACGATTTACTCCTAATTCAGCTGCTTGTACATTGGTTTGGAAATCTTTAATGTCCGTATTGTACAAAGTCAAGTTTAAAATAGCTCTTTTGAACGGAGAGGTTTTTATTCCAATTTCATAATGATTTACGTCTTCGGGTCTAATGACAGCAAGATCAGCCAATGTTTGTCCTGCGGCAGGAGTCGGCAAACCAGCTACGTTTACACCCACTGGTTTGTAACTTTTAGCATAAGTAGCGTAGCCATTAATTTTATCAGTCGCTTTGTAATTCACCGTTATATTTCCTGAAAAGTCAAACTTGTCTTTGTTTGCAGAGAAGGTTTGGTTGGTGTACACCGCTCTTTTTATTGCCAATAATTGCGGATCGTTGGTTTGTAAACCACCATACGTTTGACGGTCGTAGTTCGATTCTTTTTTGTCATAATTGTAGCGTAAGCCTGGTAGAATATGTAATCTATCGGTAACTTGCCAATCTAATTGACCAAATAACGCCGCACTTACAGCATGAATATCAGCAATAGTGCGTATTCCGTAGCCTTCTAGCAATCCTGGTTCAGCCCATCTAGCAAGCGGTACAGGAGTTGAAACCCCATTATTGTTGTAGTTTACCGGCGATTGAGAAAAACGCCATTGTGCATTTCCAGATTCTTCTGTTCCTCTAATCTTAACCGTTTGATCGATAAAAAAGGCACCAACCACTCCGCTTAATTTAGAAGATACTTGTCCTGCATAGCGAATTTCTTGTGTCAACTGCGTATGTCTGGCTAGATTTTGTGATTTAGCCAAAACTTGAAGTCCTGTAAAATCTCTATCGTTTGAAGGATCCCAGTTCCAAAAACGCCATGCTGTAGTTGAGGTTAAAGTTCCTTTACCAATTTTAGTATCTACGTTAAGCGAGGCGCCACCTAAATCTTGTCCCGAACGCCATGGTGTATCGTGGTCAATTTTACGATCAAAAGCATTTCTGCTTGGGAGTTGGTAATTTAAATCAGCAATGATGGCGTCAAATTGGCGGTAAGCGGCTCTTTGTGTTGGCGCTACACCAGCAATAACTTGCGCATATCCATCAGGACGCTGTGTAGTGATGTCAGCTGCGAATAAAATGTTCGTATTTTCAGTAACATTGTACAATAATTGGCCTCTAATTCCTTGATTGTTTAAAGTGTTTGTAGGTCTTCCAGTGGCTACGTTGTCAATTAAACCGTCTCTTTGTGTTCCCGAAAATGAGATTCGACCAGCCAGTTTTTTACTTAACGCACCTGTTATTGATGTTTTAGCTTGAAGGAAACCGTAATTTCCGTAGCTTACTTCAAAATCAGCGCCAGATGTAAAACTTGGTTTTCTGGTGGTAATGTTAAACGCTCCTGAGGTTGTGTTTTTACCAAAAAGTGATCCTTGTGGTCCACGTAATACTTCAATCCGGTCAATATCTACAAAGTCTAAAGTAGTGGCTGCTGGGCGCGAATAATATACTCCGTCAACATAAAAACCAACACCAGGGTCAATCCCGTCATTAGTGAGTCCGTAAGGCGAACCAAGTCCTCTAATGTTGATGCCCGTATTTCTAGGATTTGAGGAGTACAATTGTACCGAAGGAATCAATTCTTTCACTCGATTTACGTTGAAAGCGCCTGCTTGTTCCGCTTGTTTTCCAGTTACTACAGATACAGCAATTGGGATATCTTGCGCTTTTTCTATTCTTCTGCGAGAGGTAACAACCACTTCAGAGAGTACTTTTTCTTCTCCGTATGAAATGATGATCTCTAGCGGTTTTATGTTGGTAGGCAATTCGGTAATTTTAATTTCTTTGGTATTATAGCCTGCATATTGCACGATAAGTGTGAAGGGAAGTGACTTTGCTTCGATACTGAAAGTTCCATCAGCTAGCGTTGTGGTGGTGTTTGTGGTGCCTTTTAGAACGATATTGACAGCTGCAATTGGGGCATCTTGTTCGTCTTTTACTTTTCCTTCAAGAAGTACTTGAGCAAAAGAAGTGGAGAAAACTAGAAAAAATAATAAAGTTGTGCTTAATTTTAGATAAATATTTTTCATTTATAGTATGTATATGTAATTAGTAGAGTTTTAAAATAATTTTTTTTATTTCTAACACATACACATCATACAGGCGATTGATCTGGGGTTTAATTTTTTGAAAACTTCTGGGGATTTTTGTACTTGCATCTTTTTCATCTTGCTTTAAATAGAGTTACTATTAATATTTCGATGCAAATATATATAAATTCTATAAAATTAGTAGAGTTTAAAATAAATTTTTTATTTTTTGACTAATGAGGCTATGGTAATGCCTTGCATGGCCTTTAAGGTCTCATCTCGAATAAGCATTAAACCATGACGTAGGCTGCATTCAGACTCTGTTTTACAATCTGAACAAGGTTCATAAAAATTTAAAGAAGCACAAGGTAATAACGCAATAGCTCCATCAAACAAGCGGTGTATGTCAGCTAGAGTGATGTCATTTCCTGATTTTAAAAGATAATAACCTCCAAATTTACCTTGCTTGCTACCCACAAAATGCCCCCTTTTTAGATCCAATAAAATCTGCTCCAAAAATTTTTTTGGAATAGAAGCCGACTCGGCAATTTCAATTGTTTTAGAAATATGGCTTGCGTCCTGCTCGGCTAGATAGAGCAGTGCTTTAAGGGCATATTTAGTTTTTTGTGAAAGCATTCGGTATTCGTATTACGCTTTTTTTACTGTTTAAAAGCGAGGTTAAAGATACTTGTTTTTTTAAACGAATCAACTTAAACGATGAAGTTTTCAGATCATCAGGATTGTTGTTATTAATGAGATTGCTTACCGTTAAATTAAAAAAGGATAAAGAAGCCTGTAGCAGCTTTATCCTTTTTTGAGTTAAGGGTATTTTACAAATTTATTTGCAGCTGCTTTTCAACTTAATAGCGTAATTTGGATTTAACGGTTCGTTTGTTTGTGCTAGTCGTTGTGAACCCACATTTGCTGGACAAGCAATGTCATTAGTCGCATCATAAACTATTCGTTTTCCAGTAGCCAATAGCGTTTTTGGAACATAAATTTGTACTTTGGTTATAGCGTAACCAGACGGGTAATACCGAATGTAGTATCCATCAGGATGTAAAGTCCAAATCCCACTTGGAATATCTGTACGTACAGGTGCCATACCCGCAATAATGGCGTATTTTTCCATTTCGGCGTAGGTGTAATTTCCATTAGCAACCATTTGTCGAATATTATTTTCGGCTTCAAAAACATTTTGAACTGCTTGAGGAAGTTTTGATTTTGCTTGATTCATAAGGCTAGCAGGCAATACCCCTAACATACCACCTTCAAGGTGCGTTAATTCAGCTGTACTCAAAAGAGCGATAGCTGTTAGTTTTAGTTGTCCACTGAAATCGGCAAAACGGGATCTAGCTATAATGGCCCACAATAATTCTTGAATGTTCTGCTGCTTTATTTCAGGATGTTTTTCGGCATTTTTTAAAATTGTAGTTACAATTTCTTGCTTAGGTCCTAGAGTGGGTGCGTACATGTACCCATCGCCTTGAGAAGGGGCAAAGGTACCTGCTTTTAAACAATAACTTTTGGCACTCATTTCATAAAAGCCATCGCACAATACAAAACCGCCTTCAGCAGCTTTTGGTAACAAATATAAAGGCTGTACATTTTTGACCACCAGTAAATCAGGTAATTTTGATCCTGTTTGATCTACATTTTCAAATGAAGTTGTAATAGATTCTGGTTTTTTTAGTACTTGATCAAGTCCCATTTTTTTGGCTCCTAATGCAGCGCCTGCTTGCAATACTTTTTCTTTCCAACCGCTAAATTGGGAGTAACCTTGAAATCCAATGCACAACATTAGGATTGCAATACCA
>NZ_MTCA01000055.1:0-17312 GCF_002150205.1 Flavobacterium sp. FPG59
AGTTTGTTGTTCTTTATGAAAAACAAACTGTAACCGATAAACTTTATGGAACTAAAAATGAAACAAGAGGGCAGTATTGAAAAAATTGATAAATACACAAATTTCCTGCTCCCTAATAAATTTAAAAGAGTTGGATTAGTACTTTTTGTATTTGCATTTATTTCATATTTTGCTGTTGGAGTATATGTTGAAAATAGTAACTATTATTTACTTCAAAACATAGCACATACGATTGCTATTTTGAGTTTACTTATGATAGCTATTTCAAGAGAGAAAATAGAAGATGAGTTAATTGCTAAAATTAGAATGCAATCGTATCATTACGCTGTAATTGGTACGGTAATCGTACATTTTTGTATGTTCTTCGTACCTTCTGTTTTAACATTGCTATTTTCTAGTACTCAAACAATTCAAGAGAATAATGATATTTTTGTGTTGGTATGTCTGTTAGTTATTAAGATTTTAACTTTCAACAAGTTGAAAAAAGCGTATTATGAAGAATAGACTAAAGATAGAACGAGCCATTCTGAATATTACGCAGGAAGAATTAGCAGAAAGAATAGGTGTTTCTAGGCAAACTATCAATTCTATCGAGACCAATCGGTTTGTGCCTTCAACTGTTTTAGCTCTAAAATTATCAAAATTGTTTGGGAAACCAGTCAATGATTTTTTTGAATTAGAAGGAGATGAATAAAAGTGTTTTTATCTTTTTTGTCAAAATGCAAGTAAATCGATTTTGGCTTAAAGCGTAACTTTCGACCTACGACTTTCAACTTTTAACTTTAATTTACTACTTTCGCATTTCGATTAAAGAAAAGGATAAAATGAGCACAAAATTTACTGAATACAAAGGACTTGACTTGCCAACAGTGGCGTCAGAAGTACTTGCTTTTTGGAAGAAAGAAACTATATTTGAAAAGAGTGTAACCACTCGCGAAGGCAATCAACCGTTCGTATTTTTTGAAGGTCCGCCTTCAGCAAATGGATTACCAGGAATTCACCACGTGATGGCACGTGCTATTAAAGATATTTTTTGCCGTTATAAAACTCAAAAAGGGTTCCAAGTAAAGCGTAAAGCCGGTTGGGATACGCACGGTTTACCTGTAGAATTAGGTACCGAGAAAGAACTTGGAATTACAAAAGAAGATATTGGAAAAACCATTTCTATTGAAGAATACAACGAAGCGTGTAAAAGAACAGTTATGCGCTACACGGATGTATGGAATGATTTGACCGAAAAAATGGGATATTGGGTTGATATGGAAGATCCGTATGTGACCTACAAACCAAAATACATGGAAACCGTTTGGTGGATTTTAAAGCAAATCTACAACAAGGATTTGATGTACAAAGGATACACCATTCAGCCGTATTCTCCAAAAGCAGGAACAGGATTGTCCTCACATGAGGTGAATCAGCCAGGAAGTTACCGCGATGTAACGGATACTACAGTTGTGGCACAATTTAAAGTTCTTGCAGAAAGCCTGTCAGACTTGCAACGCATTTTTGAAATAGGTCATCTTTTTGAAGATACTTTTTTCCTAGCTTGGACCACTACACCTTGGACTTTACCAAGTAATACCGCGCTTACCGTTGGTCCTAAAATTGACTATGTTGTAGTAAGTACCTACAATCAATATACGTTTAAACCTGTCAATGTAATTTTAGCAAAGGCATTGGTAAACAAACAATTTGTTGGAAAATATACAGAAGTACAAGAGGAAAGTGAATTACTTAATTACAAAGAAGACGATAAAAAAATCCCATTCTTTATTACCGCAACGTGTAAAGGAGCCGATTTAGTCAACATCCAATACGAACAATTAATGCCATTGGTACTGCCGTATCAAAATGCTGAAAACGCTTTTAGAGTGATTTTAGGAGATTTTGTTACTACCGAAGATGGTACTGGAATTGTTCATACTTCGCCAACTTTTGGTGCTGATGATGCCAAAGTAGCCAAAGAAGCTACACCAGAAGTGCCGCCATTATTAGTGCTTGATGAAAATGGAATTCCGGTTCCATTAGTAGACTTGCAAGGACGTTTTGTACAAGGACTTGGTAGTTACTCGGGCAAGTATGTGAAAAACGAATATTACAACGAAGGTGAAGCTCCAGAGCGTTCCGTTGATGTAGAAATTGCGATTCAATTAAAGGAAGAAAACAAAGCTTTTAAAGTAGAGAAATACGTGCACAGTTACCCACATTGCTGGAGAACAGACAAGCCTATTTTATACTATCCTTTGGATTCTTGGTTTATCAAAATATCAGAAGTTAAAGACAGAATGTTTGATCTAAACGAAACCATCAACTGGAAGCCAAAAGCAACTGGTGAAGGTCGTTTTGGAAACTGGTTGAAAAACGCTAACGACTGGAATTTATCCCGCTCTAGATATTGGGGAATCCCATTACCAATTTGGAGAACTGAGGATAAACTAGAGGAAGTTTTAATCGGTTCTGTTGAAGAATTATACAACGAAATAGAAAAATCTATCGCTGCTGGTTTTCAAAAAGAAAATCCTTTTAATGGGTTTGAAATCGGAAACATGAGCGAGGAAAACTATGATTTGATTGATTTACATAAAAATGTAGTTGATGAAATTACGTTGGTTTCGGCTTCGGGTAAACCAATGACACGCGAAACCGACTTAATTGATGTTTGGTTCGATTCAGGTTCTATGCCTTATGCACAATGGCATTATCCTTTTGAAAACAAAGAAAAAATAGATCAAAACCAAGATTTTCCAGCTGATTTTATTGCTGAAGGTGTGGATCAAACCCGTGGATGGTTTTATACCTTACACGCTATTGGTACTTTGGTTTTTGATAAAGTGGCCTATAAAAATGTAGTTTCAAACGGATTGGTTTTAGATAAAAACGGACAAAAAATGTCCAAACGTTTAGGCAATGCTGCCGACCCTTTTGAAACTTTAAAAGAGTACGGACCAGATGCTACGCGCTGGTACATGATCTCAAATGCTAATCCTTGGGATAACTTGAAATTTGACTTAGAGGGAATTGCTGAGGTACGAAGAAAATTCTTTGGTACTTTATACAATACCTATTCCTTCTTTAGCTTGTATGCTAATATTGATGGTTTTACATATGCTGAAGCGGAGATTCCTGTACAAGAGCGACCAGAAATTGATCAATGGATTATTTCTGAATTGAATACTTTAGTTAAGGAAGTGGATGGCTTTTATGCCGATTATGAGCCTACTAAAGCAGCAAGAGCCATATCTGAATTTGTTCAGGAAAACTTGAGTAACTGGTACGTTCGTTTGTGCAGAAGACGTTTCTGGAAAGGCGAGTATGCACAGGATAAAATTGCTGCTTATCAAACATTATATACCTGTTTGTTAACGGTAAGTAAACTAGGTGCAGCTATTGCTCCATTTTTCATGGATAAACTTTACAGAGATTTAACGCAAGCAACACAATCTGAATCGTTCGAGAGTGTACATTTGGCGGAGTTTCCAAAATACGTTGAAAACTTTGTTAATAAGTCGTTAGAGAGTAAAATGCAGAAGGCACAAACCATTTCATCCTTAGTTTTATCACTACGTAAAAAGGAAATGATTAAGGTACGTCAACCTTTGCAAAAGGTAATGATTCCAGTACTTGACGATAATCAAAGAGCTGAAATTGAGGCCGTATCTGACCTTATAAAAGCAGAGGTAAACGTGAAGGAAATTGTACTTCTTGACGATGCATCAGGAGTTTTGGTGAAGCAAATTAAACCAAATTTTAAGGCACTTGGGCCTCGTTTTGGTAAAGATATGGGATTGATTTCCAAAGAGATACAAGGTTTTTCTAAAGAGCAAATTGCCCAGTTAGATAAAGAAGGAAGTCTCGATATTGTAATTGCAGGAAATTCCGTAACTTTAACTTTAGAAGATGTGGAGATTACTTCGCAAGATATTGAGGGCTGGTTAGTAGCAAATTCGAATGGAATTACTGTTGCACTTGACATTAAAATATCAGACGAATTAAGACAAGAAGGGATTGCTAGAGAATTAGTAAACAGAATTCAAAATATCCGTAAAGATTCAGGATTTGAAGTAACGGATACGATTAAAGTACAATTAAAGCGAAATGGAATTTTAGAAGAGGCCATCTTGAAAAATGAAGCATACATAAAATCAGAAACATTAACGCACGATTTAGTTTTTGTAGATGATTTAAAAGAAGGTACAGAAATAGAATTTGACGAGATAAAAACAATGATATTAATTTCAAAATAAAATACGATGGTAGATGAAGCTACACGATACTCTGACGCTGATTTAGCAGAGTTCAAAGAGTTAATACTCAATAAAATTCAAAAAGCACAAGCTGATTTAGATTTGATCAAAAGTGCTTACATGAATGATTTAAATAACGGAACAGATGATACTTCGCCTACATTCAAAGCTTTTGAAGAAGGAAGCGAAACTATGTCTAAAGAAGCAAATTCACAATTGGCAATTCGTCAGGAGAAATTTATCCGAGATTTAAAAAACGCACTTTTCCGTGTTGAAAATAAGACTTATGGAGTTTGTAAAGTAACTGGTAAATTAATCGGGAAAGAAAGATTGAAAATTGTTCCTCATGCAACAATGAGTATTGAAGCAAAGAACTTGCAACGATAAACCTCTTGTTAAACAAGATTTAACGCTCCATTGGGAGCGTTTTTTTTGATTAAATTGTTATTTTTGCGCCATTAAAATTTATAAAATGTCATTACGAAAAGCGTATCTTCTTATTTTTATCTTATTGATTGTTGATCAGGCTTCTAAAATCTACATTAAAACTAATTTTGTTTTAGGGGAAGAAGTAAAAGTGTTCAATTGGTTCAAAATTCTATTCATTGAAAATGAAGGGATGGCTTGGGGAGTTCAAATTCCAGGAGCATATGGAAAATTGTTTTTAACTCTTTTTAGAATTGGTGCTGTTGGTGGTATAGGCTATTGGTTGTGGGATTCGGTAAAAAAGAAGAGTTCAAATTATTTGATTGTTGCTATTTCTTTAATTCTTGTTGGTGCTTTCGGTAACATTATTGATTCTGTTTTTTACGGTGTTATTTTTAATGACAGTCAACAACAATTGGCTACTATGTTTTCGGATCAACCGTATGGAACTTGGTTTCATGGAAAAGTAGTAGACATGCTTTATTTCCCTTTTTGGCACGGAAATTTGCCTGATTGGTTGCCAATTTGGGGCGGAAAAGAATTTACTTTTTTCAACGCTATTTTCAATGTTGCTGATATGGCCATTTCAACCGGAGTGGGAATCTTAATTTTTTTCAATAAAAAAGCATTTCATAACAGTTAAAAATAGGACTGTCATTAAGTACAATGATCTTATTTTAGGCTGGTAGTTGGAATGAAAAAATAAACTTTTAAGACCTTTAAGAAAATTAAGTTTTGAAAACTCTTAATTTGCTTAAAGGTCTTAGTAGTTTAGATATATTTGTAAGCAGTTGTGGGTGTCACCACGTAATTCAAAGCAATATCATCTTCAAAAACACCTTCAATTGCTTCTTCAGGTTCAAAAAAAGACAGTCCAATCTTGATTACATCTGGTTTGCATTCAGAGAGAAATTTATCATAAAATCCTTTTCCGTAGCCCACGCGATGCCCGCTTTTATCAAATGCTAATAGCGGTACAAAAACAACGTCAATTTTTGTTGAGGGAACTTCAATTCCATCCACAGGTTCTGGAATGTTATATTCGTTTTTCTTAATTTTAGTATTGTCTGTCAGTAAAAAATGCGTCATTTTTCGAGTTTCAAAATCAGCTTTGGACACAATAATTTCCTTGTCTTTTCCTGATAATAAATGAAGAATGAATTCGGTATTTACCTCTTTTTGTTCTGTTATGGGTAAAAAAATATGGAAGTAGTTTTTCTCCCAAATAGGAAGTTTGATTATTTTATTGGCAACAGCCAAACTCATTTCCTCTATTTCATTTTCAGATAAAGAATTTCGTAAGGCTTTGTATTTTTGTCGTAACTCTGTCTTATTCATTTTAATAATTTATTCTCCTTCTTCGCCTGATGCATTCGATAAGTGGTATATAGCGTCACCTTCGTAAACAATCGGGGAATGATTGGCATTGATAATATAACCGTCGTTTGGGGCTTTTACTTTTCGTTCAAACTTTCCGTAGGGATCAGTTATGGAGGCAAGAATGGTTCCTTTTTTTACAAATTTACCTATTGAATTATAATCATGTAATAAACCAGAACATTTGGCACGTATCCAGCCTGATTTTTCAATATAAATGGTGTTGGATTGTTGTTGTTCTGCTGTATGTTTTAAATCGAGCATGTCAAGATGTTTAAGCAGTCTCTTAGCTCCATTTAAACCTTCTTTAGCGATATCTTTATTAATATCTAATGATTTTCCGCCTTCAAAAAGTAGCATTTTGACATTCATTTTTTCACTGGAACTCCTAAACGAACCAGCAATGTTTCTAGAATATAAGGTGAATGGGGCATTAAAAACATCGGCAAGAATTTTTAAATCAGCATTATTGTGTGCTATTCTAATTTGTGGTGCGTTAAAACGACTCGCTCCGCCAGCATGAAAATCAACAGCGTATTGCACAACGGGCATGATTTCGGTTAGAATGTGATAGGCAAATCGGCTGGCTAAAGAACCCGTTTTACTTCCGGGAAAAACACGGTTTAAATCCCTGCCGTCTGGGAATTCTCTGGATTTATTAACAAATCCGTACACGTTAATAATAGGAATACAAATTATAGTACCTCTTTTAGGTTTGTTTATTTTTTCATGAATAAGTTGCCGTACAATTTCTACACCATTTATTTCGTCTCCATGAATTCCAGCAGAGAATAACACTACAGGACCTTCTAGTTTTGAACGTTTTACAATAACGGGAATGTTTAATTTAGTAGTAGTGTGCAGTCGGGCAATTTCAACATTTATTGTTTTGCTTTCGCCAGGATATATGCTTTCGCCAAAAAGCACAATAGGAGTAGTATTGCTTTTTATCATAAGTTCTTGAAAATATAAAAATAAGCATAATAACGAATTACAACCAAGAATTAGGCTAAATATTTTGCAAGAAACAATTCGCTAGCATTGATTTGTATTTCGTAATTTTAGAAGTTAACTTTGTTACATGAATCCAACAGCTCTAGCCCTACAAATACAAACCTTACCAGACAATCCCGGCGTATACCAATATTACGACAAAGAGGGAAAAATTTTGTATGTAGGTAAAGCTAAAAATCTAAAGAAAAGAGTTTCTTCCTATTTTAATAAAATTCACGATACTGCTAAAACAAATGTTTTGGTAAAGAAGATTGTGACCATAAAACATATTGTGGTTCCTACAGAGACTGATGCACTTTTGTTAGAAAATAACTTGATTAAAACGCTACAGCCACGGTATAATGTGTTGCTTCGTGATGATAAAAGTTATCCGTGGTTGTGTATAAAGAAAGAACCTTTCTCGCGCATATTTGCTACACGTAGGATGGTTAAGGATGGATCGGAATATTTTGGACCGTATACCAGTTTCAAAACAGTAAGTACAATTTTAGAACTCATCAAAGAATTGTACCCGCTGCGTACTTGTAATTATGATTTAAGCAAAAACAATATAGAGAGCGGAAAGTTTAAGGTATGTCTCGAGTATCACATTGGCAATTGTATGGGACCATGTGAAGGTCATGAAACTATTGAAAACTACCAGAAACAAGTAGATGCCATTCGTGAAATACTCAAAGGAAACTTTAAGGAGAGCATGAAAGATTTCAAGCGGGTCATGACAAACTTAGCTGCCGAAATGCATTTTGAGGAGGCGCAAAAAATCAAAGAAAAAATAGAGGTTTTAGAAAATTATCAATCGCGTTCTACGGTGGTAAATCCTAAAATTACTAACATTGATGTTTTTTCCATTGTGTCTGATGAGGCGGCTGCCTATGTCAACTTTTTACAAATATCCCATGGCTCCATTATTAGGTCTCACACCATGGAAATCAAGAAAAAATTAGATGAACCTGACGAAGAGCTACTCGAATTGGCTATAATCGAATTAAGAGAGCGTTTTCAGTTACTATCTCGTGAAATAATTGTTCCGTTTCCAGTAGATCTGGGTGAAAACATAAAAATAACCGTTCCACAACTTGGGGATAAAAAGCAAATTTTAGATTTATCCATTCGTAACGCTAAGTTTTATCGAATAGAACAACTCAAACAACTACAAATAGTAGATCCAGATAGACACACCAATAGGATTATGGCACAAATGCAAAAAGATTTGCGATTGCCCGTAGAGCCTAGGCATATTGAGTGTTTTGATAACTCAAATATTCAAGGTACAAATCCAGTATCAGCATGTGTTGTTTTTAAAGATGGAAAACCAAGTAAAAAAGATTACCGCCATTTTAACATCAAAACTGTAGAAGGACCAGATGATTTTGCCTCTATGACAGAGGTGGTTTACAGACGCTACAAACGACTATTGGACGAAAACCAACCCCTACCTAATTTAATTATTATTGATGGGGGAAAAGGGCAGTTGTCGTCAGCGTTAAAAAGTATCGATGATTTAGGATTACGAGGTAAAATAGCCATTATTGGGATTGCCAAAAGGCTGGAAGAGTTGTTTTATCCTGGTGATTCTATTCCGTTATACTTAGACAAAAAATCCGAAACGCTAAAAGTGATACAACAACTGCGTAACGAAGCCCACCGTTTTGGGATAACGCATCATAGAGACAAACGCAGTAAAGCAGCGCTCAATTCATCTATAGAATCCATACCAGGCATTGGCGAAAAAACGATGTTATCCTTGATTCAACATTTTAAAAGTGTTAAAAGATTAAAATTAGCCTCAGAAAAAGAAATTTCAGACGTTGTAGGTAGTTCAAAAGCCAAAAAAATTACCGAATTTTACAACAATAAATAGTGTTTTTCTATGAGCCAATTCCAGCTATCCGTTTCAAGCGCTCCGCAAAAAAGCTTTTTTTCTAATAAAAGCAAAGGAGCTCCTGCGGTCGCTCTTTCCTTTTATGAAAAAATAGCTTTTTTTGCCTCTCGGCTTTTCACTGCTATCTGGGGCTTTAAGCAAATATCTACAGGAGAACTTCCGGCAATATTCTTTTTTATAACTTCTTTTTTATTAGGATTGCAAACTACCGTTGCACAAGAGCAAAAAAGTCCTAAAATAGGTTTGGTTTTAAGTGGAGGCGGTGCTAAAGGTTTTGCTCATATTGGAGTTTTAAAAGTGCTTGAAGAAGCAGGGGTTAAAATTGATTACATAGGCGGTACCAGCATGGGAGCTGTAATAGGCGGACTTTATGCAACAGGATATAATGCAAAGCAAATAGACTCTATTTTTCACACTACAAATTTTAACGAGTTATTAAACGATTTTATTCCTAGATCTTCAAAAAACTTTTACGAACGTGGAAATGATGAGTCCTATGCGCTAGTACTCCCTTTTAATAAAATGAAAATAGGCATCCCCGAAGCTTTATCAAAAGGGATGTACAACTATAATTTATTGAGTAGAATTACAAGAAATGTAAGTACTATTAAAGATTTTTCAAAACTACCCATACCTTTTTTATGCATAGGAACAAATATAGAAACTGGTGAGCAAGTGGTTTTGAACAAAGGCAATCTTGCACAAGCTATGATAGCAAGCTCGGCCTTTCCGTCCTTATTTGCTCCTGTAGAAATTGATGGAAAAATACTGGTAGATGGAGGTGTGGTGAATAATTATCCTATTGAGGAAGTGCGTAAAATGGGCGCAGATATTATAATTGGTGTTGATGTGCAAGACGGCCTTCTGGATAGAACTCAATTAAAAGATGCGACAAAAATTTTGGTGCAAATTACAAGTCTACAATCTATTGACCGTATCAAAAAAAACATTTTAAATACGGATATTTATATCAAACCAGATATTTCACAATACGGAGTTGTATCATTTGATAAAGGAAAAGAAATCATAAAAAAAGGAGAAGAGGCGGCATCACTCGTTTTAGATAAAATTAATGCCACTGTTAATCCAGCAAAACGCTTCACCAAACCAAGTCTTAAAATAATATCTGATAGCCTAAATATCCGAAATATAAATGCAGGTAAACTAGATAATTATACAAAGGAATACATAATAGGAAAACTCAGGTTTAAACCTGGAACCAAGACTACATTTACAGATTTGCTTAGGGGTATAAATAATATTAATGCCACGCAAAACTTCAGCGCTATTACGTATTCGCTCGAAAAGAATAAAAACGAACTGGATTTAAACTTAAATCTAACCGAAAATCCAACTAAAACCTATCTGAAATTTGGCCTGCATTATGATGATTTATTCAAAAGCGGTGTTTTGATCAATCTAACTCGAAAAAAAGCAATTTTTAAAAATGACGTAGCTTCTTTTGACCTAGTTTTAGGAGATAATGTGCGTTACAGCTTAGATTATTATGTTGAAAATGGTTTTAATTTAAGTTTTGGATTCAAGTCTTTTTACAATCAATTTAGTAGAAATGTGTCTAATGAAATAAGCCCAATTACATCAAGTAATCCTAGTATCAATTCTATCAATGTCGATTTTACAGACTTGACAAATCAAGTTTATTTTCAATCCCTATTTGTTCAAAAATTTTTAATAGGTGGCGGTGTAGAGTTGAAATATTTAAAAATAAAATCAGAAACACTGGCTAACGTAGACCCTACAATAGATAATAGTAATTACGTAAGTCTCTTTGGGTACTTAAAAGCCGATTCTTTTGACAATAAATATTTTCCTAAAAAAGGCTGGTATTTCTCGGGTGATATTCAAACCTATGTTGCTTCGTCAAACTATACAGGTGGTTTTCAACCTTATTCTATTGCCAAAGGAGATTTTGGGGTAGCAGCTTCTTTGTTTAAAAATGCTACCGTAAAGTTCCAGACAGATGCTGGTTTCTCTTTTGGTCAACAAAGCGTTACTTTTTTCAATTTTATTTTAGGTGGCTATGGTTTCAATATGATAAATAATTTTAAATATTTATATGGGTATGATCATTTGAGTGTTGCTGGAAATAGTTACATCAAATCTACAGCTACTATTGATTATGAGTTTTTGAAAAAAAATCACCTTAATTTTTCGGCAAATTTTGCTAATATTGGCGACAGAATTTTTGAAACTGTCAATTGGATTTCTATTCCTAAATATTCAGGATACGCCTTAGGATATGGCATGGAAACAATCATAGGTCCTGTAGAAATCAAGTATACATGGTCTCCTGAGCTCTCTAAAGGTTTTACCTGGTTTAGCATAGGCTTTTTATTTTAAACTTAAATTAATTCAAAAATAATTACGATATTTGTCATAATGAAAGCAAATTGGACAGGTTTATTAGCACATTTACAATTCCTAATCAAGAGAAATCCGGAGTAGCGAATCAATTTTTGATTTAGAAAAAAAACCAAGCGTTACCGCTGTAATTAATTACAACTTTTTTAAACAAAAAATTATGCCACTATATCATAAACTAGGGACTTTCCCGCAAAAAAGACACGTACAATTCGAAAAACCGAATGGAGGTTTTTACTACGAACAATTGTTTGGAACCGAAGGTTTTCATGGTCATGCTTCCTTATCATACCATGTGCATCGCCCAACACAAGTTAAAGAAATTCTCAAATCATATTCGGTTGAGCCAAAAATTGCCATTGGTAAAAACATCAAATCGTTATTGCTAAAAGGTTTTGAACTAAAACCCGAAGACGATTTTCTAGACAGCCGCAAAGCGTTATTAGTCAATAAAGACTGTACCATCGGTCTGGCAGCGCCCAAAAAATCTTTAACAACGTATTTCTATAAAAATGCCGATGCCGATGAAATGATTTTCATACACAAAGGAAAAGGAAAATTGCGTACAATGTTAGGAAACATTCCTTTTGAGTACGGTGATTATCTTATTATCCCGCGCGGAATTATATACCAAATTGAATTTGACACTGAAGACAACCGTTTGTTTTACGTAGAATCATTTGCTCCATTTTATACTCCAAAACGCTATAAAAACGAATCGGGTCAGCACTTAGAGCATTCTCCTTTTTGTGAGCGTGATTTTATTTTGCCAAGCGAACTAGAAACGCATGACGAAAAAGGAGATTTCCTTATCAAAATCAAAAAAGAAGGCATGATGCATGAAGTGGTTTATGCCACACATCCTTTTGATGTTATCGGTTGGGACGGTTATAATTTCCCATACGGTTTTAGCATTCATAATTTCGAGCCTATTACAGGACGAGTACACCAACCGCCGCCGGTACATCAAACTTTTGAAACTGCCACTTTTGTAGTATGTTCATTTGTACCTAGATTGTACGATTACCATCCAAAATCAATTCCGGCGCCTTACAACCATAGTAATATTGATAGTGATGAGGTCTTGTATTACGTAGATGGTGATTTTATGAGCCGCAACAACATAGAGCAAGGACACATAACGCTCCATCCAAAAGGCATTCCGCACGGTCCTGCACCAGGAGCAATGGAGCGCAGCATTGGACACACCGGTACCGAAGAGTTAGCCGTAATGGTAGATACTTTCCGTCCCTTAATGGTTACTGAGGAGGCCATGGGTCTAGACGACGGTCAATATTATAAATCTTGGGTTGAATAAATAAGTTTTCACCTTGGATTTCAGGAGCTATTTCCTGCTGTACGCTATATCTTTTTCTGGTCTCGTTAAAAAAACGAGACTAGAAAAAGGATGCCGCTTCCATCAGGGCTAGGAGTTCAACATTCAAAACCATTTTAATAAAACAACAAATAGATTCTTTTATTTGATAACATCTAAAGAAGAATTCAAAAACAAATAAATACCATGTCAAAAGAAGTAAAATCAGTAGAATACGGACTAGAAAAAATATTTGAAGGAGCACAAGATTTCTTGCCTCTTTTAGGAACAGATTACGTAGAGTTTTATGTAGGTAATGCTAAACAATCTGCTCATTATTACAAGACAGCTTTTGGATATCAATCATTAGCTTACGCTGGTTTAGAAACGGGTGTAAAAGACAGAACATCTTATGTATTAAAACAAGATAAAATCCGAATTGTTTTAACTACGCCATTAACGCAAGATTCACCTTTACATGATCATTTAAAAAAACATGGTGACGGTGTAAAAGTAGCAGCATTATGGGTTGAAGATGCTACAAGTGCTTACGAAGAAACCATGAAACGCGGTGCACGCTCTTTTATGGAGCCAACTATCGAAGAAGATGAGTTTGGTCAAGTAGTTCGCTCAGGGATTTATACTTACGGTGAAACGGTTCACATTTTTGTAGAAAGAAAAAATTACAACGGGATTTTCTTGCCAGGATACAAAGAATGGAAATCAGATTATAACCCGGAGCCAACAGGTCTTAAATACATAGATCACATGGTAGGAAATGTGGGTTGGAACGAGATGAATACTTGGGTAAAATTCTACGAAGAAGTGATGGGATTTGTAAACTTTCTTTCATTTGATGACAAACAAATCAATACCGAATATTCAGCCTTGATGAGTAAGGTAATGTCAAACGGAAACGGAAGAATTAAATTCCCTATCAATGAACCTGCCGAAGGGAAAAAGAAATCACAAATTGAGGAGTATTTAGATTTTTATGGTGGGCCAGGAATACAACATATTGCCATTGCAACAGATGATATTATTAAAACAGTAAGTCAATTAAAAGCAAGAGGTGTAGAGTTTTTATCAGCTCCGCCACATACTTATTATGAAGCAATTCCAGAGCGTTTAGGTGCGCACATGGGTATGATGAAAGAAGATATCAACGAAATTGAAAAATTAGCCATCATGGTCGATGCTGATGAAGATGGCTATTTGTTGCAAATTTTTACTAAACCTGTTCAAGATAGGCCAACTTTGTTTTTTGAGATTATTCAACGTATGGGAGCCAAAGGTTTTGGTGCTGGAAACTTTAAAGCCTTGTTTGAGTCAATTGAAAGAGAACAGCAATTACGAGGAACGTTGTAAAAGTTAATTATTTTTACATATTGTGAAAAAATAACCATTCAACGACCTATTTTTTATTAAATGTTGTGTTAAACTTTATTTTTTGTAAATATAACTGGATTTGTTAGCTACCTTTGCACTCGCAAAAAGGGAAGGGGTGGTTTCCTTCCTGATTTCATATAAATTTCATAGTTTATAGTTTTTTGGTTAGTTAATAGCATAAAAACTCAGTCATTATTTGACTGAGTTTTTTTGTTTTAATATATTTGGAATAAAAATTGTAATACAGGTATAAATTTATAAACTAAGAAATGAAAAAATTACTTGTACTCTGTATCATTGGTATCACCTTTGGTTTTTCCTCACCCCAAGAGGATGCCTACGCAGTAGGAGAGTTTTTTAAATTCAGAATTCACTACGGCATTGTCAATGCGGGTTATGCTACTCTTGAAGTAAAAGATGCTAATCTAAACAATAAAAAAACGTTTCATATTGTTGGGAAAGGCTACACTACAGGTATGTCACGATTTTTCTTTAAAGTAGATGATTTATACGAAAGCTATATTGATAAAGAAACAAGAAATCCATACCAGTTTGTTAGAAAAATTGACGAAGGAGGATACACAAAAAATCAAGAAGGTTTTTTCAATCAATCCTCAAATAAAGTAGTTGTAAAAGATTACAAACATAAAACAGAAAAGGCACTTTACATTCCGAAAAATACTCAGGATATATTATCAACATTTTACTACCTTAGGAATCATCCTAATATTGATAAGTTAAATGTTGGTGAATCTATAGCTGTAGACATGTTTTTTGATGATGAAACCACAAAATTCAAGCTTAAATTTATAGGTCGTGAAAATATATCCACTAAATTTGGCGTTGTTTCCACTATGATATTTCGTCCATTAGTACAATCAGGACGTGTGTTTAAGGAGCAAGAAAGTGTTACGGTCTGGATATCAGACGACAACAATAAAGTGCCATTACGCATAAAAGCTAGTTTAGCTGTAGGATCTATAAAAGCAGATCTAGATGCTTATAAAGGGTTAAAAAGCCCATTTAAATTAAAAAAATAATGAGTAATACAGAGGTTTCTGAAACTATTTTAAAAGAAATTGAGCAAAAATATCAGGCTATTAATCAAAAAGTAGAAACCCAACTTGAAGGTTTGCTTTGGTCTAAACCTATAACCTATTGGGATTATATTCAAACAGATGCCTTACTAGGTCTTCAAACACAGCGCACCACCCTTCCTGATGAAATGGTATTCATCATGTACCACCAAGTTAATGAGTTAATCTTTAAAATGATTCTTTGGGAAATCAAGCAAATTGCTTATCAGCCAGCTATTAATGCTGAATTTTTCACTGAAAGAGTCATGAGAATTAGCAGGTATTTTGACATGCTTACAACCTCTTTCGGTATTATGGGTGACGGTATGGAGGTGGATCAGTACATGAAGTTTAGAAATACATTAACTCCTGCCAGTGGTTTTCAAAGTGCGCAATATAGATTAATTGAATTTTCATCTACTGATTTAATTAATCTTATTGACAATAGATTTAGAGGAACAATAGATAGAGATACGCCTTATGAGCATGCACTAGAACATTTGTATTGGCAAGCAGCAGGCAAGGATTATCACACGGGCAAAAAAACCTATTTGCTAGATGAATTCGAAAAGAAATACAAGAAAGAATTTCTGGCCTACATGGAGGAATACAATACGATTAATATTTGGCAAAAATTCAAACAGTTGCCAGAGTTAGATCAGCAAAATCCAGAGTTGATCAAAGCTATGAGACACTATGATTATACGGTTAATATAACCTGGGTGATGCAGCATTTAAACACGGCTAAGAAATATATTGATCAAAGCGGTCAAGGAGATGGTGAAGCAACTGGGGGAAGCGACTGGAAAAAATACATGCATCCTAAATACCAAAAAAGAATTTTTTTTCCGGAATTATGGAGTAGCCAAGAATTAGATAACTGGGGAGTTGAGGTGTAAGTTGAACGTAAACACATAGTTTGAAAAAAATATTCACAATAATTGCTGTGCTAATATTAATAGTGTCATGCAAACAAGAGGAACCTAAAGTTTATAGCGCAAAGAATAAAATCAAACCTAAAAAAAGTGAGTTTGGTTTTGTTTATGCTGATTTTAATGTGGTGCAAGATACCATAGGTAATGGCGATACCTTTGGGACTTTGCTGGAGAGTCAAAATATTGGAAAACGACAAGTTTATGATATTATAGCAAAAGTTAAAGATAGTTTTAATGTCAAAACAATTCGGCTAAACAAGCCTTATACCATTCTTAGATCTAAAAATAAAACTAATGATCTTCAGGTTTTTATTTATCAACCTGATAATTTGAGTTATTATGTTGTAGATTTTAGGGATACTGCAATTGCGGTGTATAAAAAAGTAAAACCCATAACTATTAAAAGACGAACAATAGGTGGCGTCTTGAAAGAATCTTTATCAGAAACGTTAGGGAATGCTAAAATAGAAGGTGCTTTGGCTAGTAAAATCACTAAGATTTATGCGTACTCTATAGATTTTATGAAATTGAAAAAAGGGGATCGTTTTGCATTGACATTTACGGAAAGGTATATCAATGATTCTATTTATGATGGAGTGGAGGAACTTGAGGCTTCTTTTTTTGAATACAAAGGAAAGTTTATTTATGCATTTCCTTTTGCACAAAATCCAGAATCAGGTAAAGTAGATTATTATGACGAACAGGGTAAGACATTAAAAAATTTCTTTCTCAAATCTCCAATAAAGTTTAGTCGAATATCTTCTCGTTTTTCATCTAGTAGATTTCATCCTGTTCAGCATCGCTGGAAAGCACATAAAGGTACGGACTATGCTGCGCCAAGGGGAACACCTATTACAACTACAGCAGGAGGAGTGGTTGAGCAAAGTGGTTATTCTGCTGGAAACGGAAACTTTGTAAAAGTCAAACACAATGGAACGTTTTCTACTCAGTACTTACATATGTCTAAAATTCTTGTGAGACGCGGACAAAGAGTTACTCAAGGACAAGTTATTGGCTTAGTGGGTAGCACTGGTCTTGCAACTGGTCCTCACGTATGTTATCGTTTCTGGAAAAATGGTGTTCAGGTTGATGCTTTAAGACTTAAATTGCCAACTGGCGAGCCCATGACTGGTGCAAATAAAAATAGGTTCTTACAACAAATAACTCCTTTGAAACAAGAACTGGATAGTATTGCAAATTTATAAGCAAACAGTACTTTATTTTAATAGTAGATAGAGAGTATCTGCTTTTAAAAATGAAAATACTTTACAC
>NZ_MTCA01000293.1:0-3091 GCF_002150205.1 Flavobacterium sp. FPG59
ACACTAAGCAACCCATCGGCTGTTGATACAACTTATACTTTTGTTCTAACAAATGGAACTGCTGGAAGTGCAGATTACACCACTACAGACGTGACGGTAACGGTGCCTGCGGGTGCTACTACTGGAACCGTTTCGGTACCAACAACTGTGGATGCTATCGACGAAGTAAATGAGGACTTTAGTATTGCCTCTGGTACTGCTTCGGCTACGGGTACCATTATCGACACTAACAATGCTCCAACTGTGGCTACCATCACTCCGGCTTCCGCTACCGAAGGAACTGCTGTGGTATTCAACTTTACACTAAGCAACCCATCGGCTGTAGATACAACTTATACTTTTGTATTGACTAATGGTACGGCTGGAAGTGCAGATTACACCACTACAGACGTGACGGTAACGGTGCCTGCTGGTGCTACTACTGGAACCGTTTCGGTACCAACAACGGTGGATGCGATTGATGAAGTAACTGAAAACTTTAGTATTGCCTCTGGAGCTGCTTCGGCTACGGGTACTATTATCGACAATAACAATGCCCCTACTGTAGCAACGATTGCTCCGGCTTCGGCTACCGAAGGAACTGATGTGGTATTCAACTTTACACTAAGCAACCCATCGGCGGTAGATACAACTTATACTTTTGTTCTAACAAATGGAACTGCTGGAAGTGCAGATTACACGACTACAAACGTAACAGTAACGGTGCCTGCGGGTGCTACTACTGGAACCGTTTCGGTACCAACGACTACAGATACAATCGACGAAGTAAATGAAAACTTTAGCATTGCCTCTGGAGCTGCTTCGGCTACGGGTACGATTATCGACAATAACAATGCTCCTACTGTGGCTACCATCACTCCGGCTTCGGCTACCGAAGGAACTGCTTTGGTATTCAACTTTACACTAAGCAACCCATCGGCTGTAGATACAACTTATACTTTTGTATTGACTAATGGTACGGCTGGAAGTGCAGATTACACCACTACTGCAGTAACTGTAAATGTTCCTGCAGGTGCTACTACGGGAACTGTTTCGGTACCAACGACTACAGATACAATTGACGAAGTAAATGAAAACTTTAGTATTGCCTCTGGTACTGCTTCGGCTACGGGTACGATTATCGACAATAACAATGCGGTGATAGTAGCTGTAAATGACAATGTAGGCTTGGTTAATGGAATAACTGGTGGTGACACAGGAATCAACGTTTTAGATAATGATACCTTAAATGGAGCATTATTATCACATTCAGATGTTGTTATAACTTTTGTCCCTAACGGACCAATAACAGTAAGCGCTGATGGTAAAGTCAGAGTAGCTCCTAACACACCAGCTGGAGTATATACAGTTCAATATACTATATGTGAAACTATTAATCCAAGTAATTGTTCTATTGGAACTGTTACTGTGACTGTGGTAAGTGCAACTATGGTATTAACTGATGATGTTTACTCAAGTTTAAGCTGCAGTACTACAGGTATAATTGGAAATGTATTGACAAATGACACTTTCAACAACAGTCCATTATCTGCAGATAATATCAACGTAACGATACTTACTGGCCAAAATTCAAACATTCTGTTAGATAATTTAGGAAATCTTAGTATATCAAATAACATACCTACAGGACAATACGAATTGATTTACCAAGTATGCGAAAAACTAAATCCTTTAAATTGTCAAACGGCAAGAATTACAATTGTAATTAGTGACTTAGTTAGACCTACAATTGCAGCGTTACCAGCAATGACAACTGTTTCATGTGGTACAATACTTAATTTTGCACAAGCAACAGCAACTGATAATTGTGGAGCTGCAAGCTTAAGTTTTGTAGATATCACAACAGCAGGAAATTGTGCAGGATCTTATACAGTAACAAGAACTTGGACTGCTAGAGACGCTGCCGGTAATACTACAACAGCTTCGCAAATAATAAATGTTCAAGATAATCAAGGACCTATTACTGCTACCGCTTTCCAACAAAATGTAAATGTTAATTGCGATGCAATCCCAGTGAAACCTGAATTAGTCTTTACAGATGCATGTTCAAGTATAGCATCAAATAACTATACTGAAACAATTAATAACAACAATTCAAATTCATACACAATTGTTAGAGAATGGTTGGTAACAGATACATGCGGAAATACATCTAGGTTCACACAAAATGTGAATGTAACTAATGTAAATGGTTTGAAAACAATAGATAGTTCTGCGTGTAATGGTGATTCTGCTCTAATCAATTTGAGAAGTTTATTACCAACAGGAACATCTACAAATGGATCTTGGACTGATATTAATAACACTGGTGCTTTACAAGGAGATCAATTTAATCCTTTTGGTCTAAGCTTAGGAGATAAAGTATTTGAATACAAAGTAGTTGACACAACATGTCCACAAACCTATAGAATAACGATTACAGTCAATGATGATTGTTTAGTATTAGAATGTGGAACAGTAAAAGTATTTAATGCTATATCTGTAAATAATGACGGTGTTAACGATAAATTAGTAATTGAAAACATTGACAATACCACTTGTTATCCAGAAAATAGCATCGAAATCTTTAACCGTTGGGGTGTTTCAGTTTTTGAAACTAAAAACTATAACAACCAAACTAATTATTTTGATGGATACTCTAGAGGTAGAACAACTATAAAAGATACTAACAGTCTACCTACTGGAACATATTTCTATATTTTAAACTACACTGCTATTATAGATGGTAAAACTCAAGTTAAAAAACTTAGTGGCTATTTATACATAAATCAATAAATCAATTTAATTTAATTTTAAACCTGAGGCTAACACCTCAGGTTTTTTTTGCGATACTATCTAAAAAATAAATTAGCTAAATAGAGAGTACAAATGAATTGGTAGAAAGCTCAAACAAAATATATCAAAGGGAATATTTACTTGTCTTTTATCTTAAACGTTACCTTAGTGATAACAACTGTAAAGAATTTATCTCTTCATTTTCTAAAAAACCACTGTGATTTTGAGTGATAAATGATTCAATTATTCATATTTACAATAGTAAATGCTAATTAATATACCGTCTAATAAAACTTAAATTAGACCTTAAAACAGC